>JBFHWR010000062.1:0-14600 GCA_041599395.1 Gemmatimonadales bacterium
AACCAGAGTTCGTAGACCTGATGCACGATGATGAACAATGTCTCGTCATGCTCGAGACCGTCGGGCCGCGGCTGCTGCAACGACAGAAGATCATCGAGACGGAGGTAGCTGGAGTAGGTTACAGGCATGAGAGTCTAGGAGACAGGAGATAGGAGATAGGAGCTAGGGTTGGGAGGGGTCAACTCCCCGGCGCCGCTGGTTTGGCTTACGTATGAACCGGCATTTGGCACCGTCACGAGCCCTGACGTGTTGATGTCCCCCACTCCTAGCTCCTGACTCCTATCTCCTCAATCAATCAAACCTCGGCGTATACGCGTTCATCGTTTCGTACGGTTTGGGCCACGGCAATGCGTGGCCGAGTTCCTGCGCCGCGTGGCGCGTCCAATAGGGATCCCACAGGTGTGCGCGGGCCATCACGCAAAGGTCAGCACGTCCCGCCGCGAGAATGCTATTCACGTCTGCGTACGACGAGATATTTCCCACTGCCATCGTAGCGATGCCCGCCTCATGCCGAATGCGGTCGCTGAACGGTGTCTGGAACTGGCGCCCGTACCGGGGCCGAGCGTAGGGCACCGTCTGGCCAGCCGACACATCGATGATGTCACATCCGTGAGCACTCAGCAACTTGGCCACCGCAACCGCGTCGGGCGGCTCCATACCGCCAGGCGCCCAATCGACCGCGGATATTCGCACGGACATCGGCTTTGCGGCCGGCCAGACGGCACGCACGGCATCGAATACCTCGAGGGGGAACCGCATGCGATTCGCGAGCGATCCACCGTATTCGTCGCCGCGGACGTTCGTGAGCGGAGAGATGAAGCTCGCAAGGAGGTAACCGTGTGCCAGGTGAAGCTCCAGAATGTCGAATCCGGCCGCGTCGGCCCATTTCGCCGCGCGAACGAAGTCGGCGATCACGGCGTCCATGTCGGTCCGCCCCATCTCGCGCGGTGTCTGACTGTCCTCGTAGTACGGAATCGGAGAGGGCGCGAGGATCTCCCATTCCCCCTCAGGAAGCGGTTGGTCCATTCCCTCCCACGCCAGCTTCGTCGCGCCCTTTCTCCCGGCATGCCCCAACTGCATCCCGATCTTGGCCTCGCTGTGAGCATGGACAAACTGCACAATGCGCTTCCACGCGGCCGCGTGCTCTTCCTTGTACATCCCCGCACAACCCGGCGAGATGCGGGCCTCCCGACTCACATCCGTCATTTCCGTGAACACCAGACCGGCTCCACCAATTGCACGGCTGCCGAGGTGCACGAGATGCCACTCGTTTGGCAGACCGTCCTCCGCCATGTACTGACACATCGGCGAGACGACGACCCGGTTTGGCAACACCAACTCCCGAACCCGAAACGGCGTAAACAACGGAGGTGGCGGCGGGTTCTCGGCCACTCGCCAACCGCTCTGCGCGCTCGCCTGCTTGGCGAACCAGCAATCTACCCGGGCGATGAACGCCGGATCCCGCACCTTCAAGTTTTCATGGCTGATACGAAGGCTTCGCGTGAGCAAGTTGAACGCAAATTGGGTCGGCTCGAGGTCCATGTAGCGCTCCGTGTCTTCGAACCACTGGAGGCTGACCTGTGCCGCCCGCTGCAGGCTCTCAACGACAGGCCGTCTGTCCGCCTCGTATGCGGCCAACGCCGCGGGCAGCTCGTCGTGATCTTCGATTGCCTTCGCTAGAGCGATCGAGTCCTCCATAGCGAGTTTGGTCCCCGAACCAACAGAAAAATGCGCAGTGTGGGCTGCGTCTCCGATGAGTACCATGTTCCCGCTATGCCAACGCGCGTTGGTGACCGTGGGAAACTGGCGCCATATCGATCTGTTCTTGAGTAGCTGGTGCCCGGCCAGTTCTTCCGCAAACAGATTCTCGCAGAACGTCACTGTCCCCTCTTCGTCCGAGGCATCCAGTCCCGATGCCTGCCACGTTTGCTCAGTGGTCTCGACGATGAACGTGGACCGGTCTGTCTCGTACTGATACGCGTGCACTCGCCAGAGACCGTGTTCGTTCGACTTGAAGTAAAAGGTGAACGCGGGGAACCGACGCGTCGTACCGAGCCAGACAAACCTGTTGGGGCGCACATCCACGGACGGTTGAAAGCGCTCTTGATATTTCTGGCGAATGACGCTGCTGAAGCCGTCGGCGGCGAGAACCAAATCGGCGTCTTCGAACGCCGCGAGATCTGCGACCTCCGTCTCGAACCGCACGTCAACGCCCAGCTCCAGACAGCGATCGCTCAGAATATGGAGGAGTGCCTGTCGGGAAAGCCCGCTGAAACCGTGTCCCGTGGACGTGATGACTTTGCCGTTATAATGAATGTCGATGTCGTCCCAGTGGGCGAACCGCTCCGTAATGGCGTGATACGTCGTGGCGTCAGCGGTGGCCAGGTTCTCGAGTGTCGCGTCAGAAAAGACGACGCCAAAACCGAACGTATCGTCGAGGCGGTTGCGTTCGAGTACCGTGATGTCGTGCGCGCGGTTCGCAAGCTTCATGAGAATGGCAAAATAGAGCCCAGACGGGCCACCTCCGACACAGACGATTCTCACGGAGCGCCCCCGCCCCCGCCCCCGCCCTCGCTCGAGCGGACATGCTTGCCATCCCATGCCGGTGCAACCAGGCGGCGGCGTCCCCCATCGGTCCGTGCGATCCCCGGTTCATCGAGTTGCTCCCGGTCCCACAGTTTGCACGTCACCTTCTTGTGCACCTGGTCGAGTCCCTCACAGTAGTTGGTGAACACGCAGCGCCGGATCGCATCTCCACGCCCCAACCGAATCTTCAAAAACCAATCGGGATCTGCCAGCGTCTGGCGAGCGGACGCGACGATATCCGCATCTCCTCGGGCGAGTATCGCTTCAGCTTGATCGAACGAATTGATGCCACCACAAACAACCACCGGTGTGTCGAGACCCAGTTCCCGGATCGCCCGCCGGATGCGCGCGGTCGCGGGTACATTCCGCCCGAAAGGTCCCCGTTCATCGGACCGAACGGTCGGCATACATTCGTAGCCGCTGGGACCCGTATACGGATATGCCGCCCACCCGACCTTGGGTTGCTTGGCGTCTTCAAATTTTCCGCCGCGCGACAGCGAAAGATAGTCCATACCGGCTTTCGCGAACTCCACGCCAAAGTACACCGCATCGTCGGTCGTACTGCCGCCGGCAATGCAGTCATCAGTGAGATAACGACAACCGACCACGAACGCTGGGGAGACCGCATTGCGCACCGCCCGATAGACCTCTAAGGGGAGCCTGACTCGATGCTCCCGGCAGCCGCCGTATCCATCCCTGCGGTCGTTCAAGGCCGAGAGAAATGAGGCCATTGTATACGCGTGTGCGTAATGCAGCTCCACACCGTCAAACCCCGCGCGCTCCGCCCGCCCAGCTGCTGACGCAAAGACGTCGGGTAGCACCTTCGGCAGATCGCGGATGTGGCGACGTTCGACGTCCGTGACCCGTTCCCGGTAGCCGAAGCGCAGCGCCTCGAGTTCCCGCGCCGTCAGCACGCGGTCGAGCTCTGAGTCAGGAAGACCGATGAGGGTCTCGCGTACGGTATCGTCATCGCCGGGGACGAGCGAGCGATGACGATCGGTGATTTCGAAGTACTGCTGAAAGTACTTCTCCTTTGGCGGCCGCCGCCTGATGATTTGAAAGTCGATGATCTGGATAAACAGACGCGTTCGGCCGCCGCTTGCTTGCTTGACCGTCTCGACGAGATTGCGCAGCCCCGGCACGAAGCGATCGTGCCCGATTCGCATCAGCGGTCCACTCTTGATGTCTCGGATGCCGGTTGCCTCGACGACAATCGCTCCCGGTTGACCCTGCGCATAGCGCCGGTACCAATCCAGGATATCCGGCGTCACGTACCCATCTTCCGTTGCCCGCCATGGCACCATCGCCGGAACCCAAGTACGCTCGGCGAGGGTCAGGGGACCAACGCGAATCGGGCTCATCCAGCGAGACGACGCGGCCTCGGCACGGGTCGGCCACCGGGTCGCTGGAATGTCGTACTTGACGGGGTTTGGTGGATGCCACATGCCGGTCGTAGGGGGGGGCGGTGTCGCCTCAACACTCCGGCGGCGACGCCTCGCGGTGTCGCTTGATCACTTGGCCCGCAATGGTCAGCTGCTGAACTTCGGTTGTCCCTTCATAGATCCGAAGAGCGCGAACCGAGCGGTAGAGGTGGTCCACCGGGTGATCCACGAGGACCCCCTTGCCGCCTAGAATCTGAACGGCGCCGTCAACGATCCGCTGCGCCGCTTCCGTCGCAAACGCTTTTGCCATTGCCGACTCCATGGTGACTCGGGCGGCGCCTCGGTCGGATTCCCACGCCGCGCGGTACACCAGGAGCCGTGCGGCTGCCAGTTCCGTCGCCATCGTTGCGATTCGCGCTTGTGTGAGCTGAAAATCTGCCAGCTTCGTTCCGAACTGTTCTCGACGGGTCGCATGATTCAATGCTTCGCGCAGCGCACGTGCAGCCATACCGCACGCCGCGGCGGCAACGGTGGTCCGCAAGCGGTCTAGCGTCCGGAGCCCCAATTTGAACCCATCCGGAGCGGCAGCGAGCACCGCACTTCCGGGCACGACACAGTCCACAAACTGGATTTCACCAAGGGGATGTGGCGCGGACATGATTTGCGGCTTCACGAACTCGAGACCCGGTGTCTCCGCAGATACCACGAAACACGCTATACCCTTACGTCCTTGTGATGGATCGATCGAGGCAAACACGGTATAGCTATCGGCAATACCGGCATTGGAAATGAACGTTTTCCGGCCATTCAACACGTAGTCCGAACCGTTGCGTGTCGCGGTGGTCTTCATTGCGGCGACGTCCGATCCGGCGTCCGGCTCGGTCATGGCAAAAGCCGTCATGAGTTCGCCCGCGGCAATCCGCGGGAGCAGCCAGGATTTCAGGTCGTCGCTGCCTGCCAGAACCACTGGCGTACTCCCCAGAGCCTGAAGCGCATACACCGCATCGGCCAACGGCGAATCGGCCGCCAGCGCCTCGCGAATGAGGGCAATCGCCCGGAGATCCTGATCGATGATGGGACTGTACCAATCGCCCGTCCCAAGCACGGCAAGGATCTCACGAGCCTGCCGCCGTGCTGTCGGGTCGTCGGCGGGCAGGGGGAGTGTCGCGATCCTCTCCGCGCTAAAACGCTCAATACGTTCCGCGAGTTCGATGTGACGGGAATCGAGGAATGCGCGAATCGAATGAGCGTCAGGCATCTTCGTTTTCAGTCGAACGTCGCATAGCGTTTCTCAGTGAACGCTTCGTATGCTTCGCGAAAATTCGGATGCAGCATGCAGTCGGCCTGGGCCTCGGCTTCCATCTGCAACGCGGCAGCGAGATCCATGTGCGCTTCGCGATTCAGTGCGTCTTTCGTCACTGCCAACGCCTCGGACGGTCCGCGCGCGAGCCGCTCGGCAAACTCGCGGGCCGCCACGAGTACGTCGTCCTGTGGGACCACCCGGTGGTACAACCCGATGCGGCACGCCTCGTGGGCGTCGATGAAGTCTCCAGTCATGAGCAGTTGGGTGGCATGACCCAGCCCAACAATACGTGGCAGCAACCAGGCGGCACCCATGTCGGCTCCGGACAGGCCGACTTTGGTGAACAGGAACGCGATTTTTGCCGACTCTGCCGCAATCCGCACGTCGCAGGCTGTCGCAATGACGGCGCCGGCGCCGGCCACGGTGCCGTTCAGGGCGCCGACAACCGGCCGGCGACAGCGGCGGATTGCCAGGATCAAGTCACATGTCATCCGGGTAAACTCCACCAATCCGTCGCGGTCGCGTTCAAACAGGGCGCCAATGATATCCTCCACGTCGCCCCCGGAACAAAACGCCCGCCCCGACCCCGTGATGACGATAGCACGAACACCTGGCTCAGTATCGAGAGCCCGGAAGGCGTCACGCAATTCTGCGTAGACGTCAAACGTCAGCGCGTTGAGTCGATCCGGGCGATTCAGCGTAATCGTGGCGACCGACGTCGTGGCATCGACGTCATACAGGAACGAGACCGGAGCTAGCGCCATATCACCTTCTAGACTGGTGGCGGCAACACAGCGGTTGCCTCGATTTCGACGAGCGCGTCCCGGTCTACGAGGGCACTGACCTCCACGAGCGACATGGCGGGAAAGTGGCGTCCCATGATGTTACGGTATGCCACGCCGAGACGTTTGAGATTCGCGCGGTACGTGTCGATGTCGGTCACGTAGAACGTGAGCCGACCGATGTGTTCCGGGCTGCCGCCGGCTTCCCGCACGACCGAGACCACTTTCTCAATCGCTCGCGCGGCTTGGTCGACAAAATCTGTCGAGGTGACGTCGCCGCTTGCATTTGTCGCGTCCTGTCCCGCGACGAAGAGTAGCCGGCCGCCCGGTTCTGCTGCCATGCCGTTGTTCCAGCCCTTGGGTTGACCGAGATCCGCCGGATTGATGATCTGGAACGTCACGCCAGCAACCCTCCCCCGTCCAGCAGAATTGCCTGGCCATTCACCCCTTTCGCCTTTTCGTCACAGAGCGAGACGACGACATGAGCTACTTCTTCCGGTTTGATCAGCCGGCGCTGCGGACTGGTTTGCAGAATCGAGGCGAGCGCTTCCTCCGGAGACATCCCCGTCTTTTTCACGATGCGGTCGATTGACTCCGATGTCATCTCTGTATCCACGTACCCCGGGCATACGGCGTTGACCGTCACGCCGCTGGCGGCGACTTCGGCCGCGACACACCGTGTGAATCCAAGCACCGCGTGTTTTGAAGCCGCATACGCCGCAATGTACTTCCCGCCTGTCCGGGCCACTACTGAGGCGATCGTGATCACGCGGCCCCAGTTTCGCTCGGTCATTCCTGGCAGAAAGGCCTGCGTACAGAGAAACGGCCCGGTGGCGTTCACCGCCAGCAGTCGATTCCAATCCTCCAAAGTGAGGCTCCGGACCGGAGCAGAGTGCGCCATTCCCGCATTGTTGATCAGAATGTCGACCTGCCGCAGGTGTTTTCTTGACGCCTCGGCGAGCTCGTTCACGCTCGCCGGGTCGGTGACATCGCACCTCACACCCCAGGCCTGATGACCGCGGGCACGGAGGGCCGCGGCGGTGCTCTCCACGGCCGACTCCGTGCGTGACGCCACCACGACAGCCGCGCCCGCCTCCGTCAGCGCGCTGGCAATCGCGGATCCGATCCCCCGGCTCCCGCCGGTCACGACAGCCGTTTTACCAGTCAGGTCCATTGCTAGGCATCACGGGCGTTCGCCTGCCCGTCACCCAATTCATTCATTACAGCCTCTTCGAGGATGGCTCCTAACACATCGATCGTACGACGTCCTTCATCGGCGCTCGCGTCAGCCGGAAAGCCGAAGTAGGCGCGGGGTCCCCCGGCTTTCTCGAAGGTCGTAGCGCCATCCTTGATTGCCGCTGACAGGGAAGCCGGGTTGGGCGCGAGTTGGCGCCGCAGGGCATCCCGCACCAGCTCCGGGCGGGCGGCCATGACGATCGAGCTCTCGAATTGGCCGGCGTGACACGCACCGCTCTTGAATTCATCGGTCAGTCTGGACGCCCAGGGCCTGCGCGTGATGTCAGGAAAGACGCAGCGCACGTTCTCAATGTCGCGGCATTGTCGGACGACGGCGTGGAGTGACGACAGATGTGCGGGATCGAGATGCGCATTTGCCAGGGCCACCACCCCCAACCCACTCCTCGCAAGGCTCCGCAGCAAGCTCATCAGCATCACATTCACCGCAGCCGGATCGATCGATATGGTTCCCGGGAACCCCGCTCCGAATTCCGCCGCCGTGTACGCCACTGACGGGAGGATCACAACGTTGCAACCCCTCTGGGCAAGCCGCTCCCCACCGGCCCGGGCCATCGCCTCGGCGATCACGACGTCCGTACTCAACGGGAGGTGTGGACCGTGGGCTTCCATTGCCCCGGTCGGCAGGATCGCGACCGCGTTCGCTTTTTCCAAGCCTCTCAGGTCTTCCCACGTCATGTCACCGAGTTGTGAGACGGGCATGCGGTAGATTATAGTCTCGTGTTGAGGGGTGACCGCTCATGGGCTACACGCCACCGGAACAGCTGAACATCTCCGATTACTTTCTCGACGCGCGCATCCGCGAGGGGAAAGAAGCCAAGACCGCTTTACTCACCGACAATCAGACCCTGACGTACGGTGATGTTCAGGCCCTCGCCAACCGGTTCGGCAACTTGCTTCGCGCCGGCGGCGTCGAGCCGGAACAGCGGGTCCTCATCGCGCTCCCGGATGGTCCCGAGTTCGTTGGTGCGCTGTTCGGCATCCTGAAGATTGGCGCGGTCGTGGTGATGGTCAACCCACATCTCAAGCGCGACGCGATCGAGTACTTCTATAGATACACCCGCGCCACGGCGGCCTTCCTGCATGGCGATACGCTGGACGAGTTCGAGGCCGCATCACACAGGGCTGAAAACCTGAAGCGGTCTTTCGTCGCCGGATCCCCGGAGTTCGCCCGAGACCTCGATTCCCAGCCCGCCGCGTTGGACAACTTTCCGACCCATCGCGACGACGCCGCCGTGTGGCTGTTTTCGGGTGGCACGACCGGCCAGCCAAAGGCCGTGGTGCAAACACACGCCTCCTTTGCCAACACCAGCGAGTGCTATGGAAAGGGGGTCATACAGTACTCGGCGAACGACATCACGCTGTCGGTTCCCAAGCTCTTTTTCGGCTACGCGACGGGATCAAATCTCTTTTTTCCGTTTTCCGTGGGCGCCTCGAGCGTGTTGTTTCCCGAACGGTGTACGGCGGATGTCCTCTTCCAGAAGATCGCGCGGTTTCGCCCAACCATCTTGGTGAACGTGCCTACGATGGTGAATCATTTGGTGAGTCATCCGCAGGCACGCGACCAGGACTTATCGTGCCTTCGGGTGTCGACGTCGGCGGGTGAGGCGTTGCCCGTCGAGCTTCACCATCGGTGGAACGAGACGTTCGGTGTCGACCTGCTCGACGGCCTCGGGACCGCCGAGATGTGGCACATCTTCATTTCGAATCGGCCGGGGGACGTCAAACCCGGGACCCTAGGCACCGCGGTACCCGGGTTCGACGTGAAGGTATGTGACGAAACCGGCGCGGAGGTTCCGAACGGCACCGTAGGCGCGCTGTGGGTACGCGGCAACTCGCGTGCGATCGGCTACTGGCAGCAGATGGAAAAGACCAAGCAGGCGTTCCGCGGTGAGTGGTACGTGTCCGGCGACATGCTCCGGAAAGAGGAAACCGGTCACTTCACGTATTGCGGCCGCGCGGACGACATGCTCAAGGTTGCGGGCAAGTGGCTGGCTCCTCAGGAAGTCGAGGGCTGCCTCTTGCGCCACCCGGCGGTCAAAGAGGTTGCGGTCATCGGTGTGACAGACGAAAACGGATTGACCAAACCGCACGCGTTTGTCGTGCCGAACGAGCCTGAGGTCGATCTGGACCGCAAGCTCAAAGCGTTTGCCCTGGAGCGGCTCGAGCCGTACAAATGCCCCCGTGAGTTCGTGTTCATGGATAGCCTCCCTCGGACACACCTCGGCAAGGTCGCGCGCGCGCAGCTGAAGGGCGGTGCTTCCCCCGTTTCCTAATCCCGCTGGTGTTGTCCCGTTGTGGAGACCTTCCACACTGGTTGTAGGACACCTACCGCAGCCCCCCACCCGGAAGTCCTTGGTTTTCAAGCACCTCCATGAGGTACGGAACTTGCTCTCCTCGCTCATGGTACACGACTTTGTGGAGGGAGCCATGTTCCGCGTTATCGGCCTCGTCTTCATCACCGCTGCCGCCACCGGTGCGGCCATCGGGTACGGCATCTGGAAGAAGCGTGACCCGTTCGTCGATCGCGCGAGAAAGGCTGCCGCGTTCTAGCGTCCCTCTGAGACTTTCCCCTACCCAACGTCCCTTCCCAATCGAGACGGAGCCGGCCTCCCACAACCGCCGGCGGTAGGAAAAACGGGCGCCCCGACAGCAGGCGCCCGTTTTCGTGTGCCACCCGCTTCACAAAGCGATCGACGAACGAGATAATTCCACTTCATGGAGGCGCATCCCAAGCCCAAGACGCACTTCGGCGAAGCCTCGTACACGCTGCTCGCGGGCATTTTCCTGACCTCGCTGACAGTCGGCAACATCGTTGGTGTCACGAAGTTCGTCGATCTGAAACTGTTCGTCATTCCGGCCGGCCTTCTCGCCTATCCCGTCACGTTTCTGGCCACCGATCTCATCAGCGAACTGTACGGCCGCCGTCGCGCACAGTCCGTGGTCTGGGTGGGCTTCATCATGAACATCTTCATGCTGTCTCTGATGTGGCTTGGCCACCGGCTGCCTGACGCATCGGGAGTCTCGGGTGCGGCCACGACGTTCGACACCGTATATCGATTCATGAAGCCCAACGTGATTGCCTCCATGACTGCCTATCTCGTCGCCCAATCGGTGGACGTTCAAGCATTTCATTTCTGGAAGCGGCTCACCAAGGGGAAACATCTGTGGCTCCGCAACAATGCGTCGACCACGTTCAGCCAAATCATCGACACGGTGCTGATCTTGTCGATTCTGTATGCAACCGGTGGCCTAGGCGCGGAAATCGATTCACTCGGAAGCCTGATCTCCCTGATGCTGGCTTCGTATGCCTTCAAGTTCGCGTTTGCCTTGTTCGACACGCCGCTCTGCTACCTCGGTGTCTTCCTGTTGAAGCACCGTATTCACGTCAACGAGGAAGAAGTCCCCAGCCAAGTGACGGCTGCCTGAGGACACCCTGCCGAACTGCGCAGCCCAGGATTGGCTCGGAGGTCGCCCTACACCGCGCCCCACATGCAACACGCCAGCGTGATACATTCCAGCCGGCTCTCGGAAGCACGTCGCGACATGGATTGATCGCCAGGTTCGATATCGACCGCAGGGACCGCGGAGAGCACAGAGAATGAAACGGATACGATTCGGGAGAACGGGAGAGGACGTACCGGTAGTGAGCCTGGGAACCTGGCCGCACGGGGGCCCCAACGTCGCGGGTGACCTACAGGTTGGCTGGACCGGCCACGACGATTCACTCGCCCGCGACGCATTGCGCGAGGCACATCAACAGGGCATCACGCATTGGGATACGGCAGATGTTTATGGCGACGGCCGCGCGGAGCAGCTGATCGGATCTGTATGGGACACGGTACCGCGCGACGAGATCTTCCTCGCCACCAAGGTGGGCTGGGATCCCGGCCCGTACGAGCATCACTACCACCCGAGGCAGATCCGCGCGCAGTTCGCCCGCTCGCTCGAGAACCTCGCCGTCGACTACGTCGATCTCTACTATCTGCACCACTGCAATTTCGGCGCAAACGGAGAGCACCTTGCGGGCGCAGTCGAGGTGTTTCGCGAGCTGCAGGGGCAAGGAAAGATCCGTTTTATCGGACTGTCCGACTGGGACTGTGCAGAGGTCGTCCGCTACGCGGATCGGGTCGATCCGGATGTGGTGCAGGTGTACCGGAACGTCGTCGACGATGCCTACGAGTCCAGCGGTCTCAAGTCATGGACCGAGCGACACGATGCTGGTGTGGCATTCTTCTCGCCCCTGCGGCATGGGCTGCTGCTGGGCAAGTATGGATCTCCGCCGACATTCGGCGCCGGCGACTTTCGCAACCGGATCGCCGGGTTCACCGATCCCGATGTACTGGCCAAGCTGCGGCGGTGCCGTGATCAGCTCGCAACCCGGTTCGGAGACCATGTCGAGCCGGTTCTGTTTGGTCTCCTCGCGCCGCTATTCACGGACTCGCCCAATGCGTGCGCGCTGGTGGGCATGCGGAACCCAGCCCAGGTACGTGCCGCTGCAACGGTTTCAGACGCCATGTCGCCCGACGACGCCGCGTGGGTACGCGCACTCTACCGCGAACGGGTCGGGAGCGTGACGTGGGCCGAAGAGTAGTTTACGTCTCGTCTGGGACGCTCGGCTAAGTCTGCCTAATGCAATTGTGCTGCGAGCGCAATTGACGCGCATTCGCAGGGCTTGCAGCAATGTTACGATCGCGAAACCGGGTCCTCCCACTCATCAATCGTCTTCGGCCAGTCGCCCTTCAACAGGCGGGACAAGGCGCGGTCCGCCAGCATGCGGCCGCCGGTCTGACATCGCGGGCAGTAGTTGATCTCCGTTTTCGCATACACGATGCGTTGAACCGCAGATTTGCAGCGCGGACACGGCTGTCCATAACGCCCATGGACCGCCATGCCGTCTTGGAACGCAGACACCTTTTCCGGAAAGCCGTCACCGACCTCATCGCGCAGCCGAGCGATCCAAAGCTTCATCACATTGATCGTCTCCGTGTGGAGCCTGGCAATTTCCTCGTTAGCGAGATTCTTGGTGAGTTGTAACGGCGAGAGTTGCGCCGCGTGGAGGATTTCGTCGGAATAGGCGTTTCCAATTCCGCTGAACAGTCGTGGATCCGTGAGCGCTCGTTTGAGAGTGTGATTTTCTGAAAGCAGCGCCGTTCGGAACGCATCTGCACTCGCGTCGAGGATCTCCAGACCACCCCGGTCGTGCTGCCGGAGATCGTCGTCTCCCCGAACCACGTGGATCGATGCGCGCTTCTTCGAGCCGGCCTCCGTAAAGAGCACGGTCCCGGCGGGGAAGTCGAATGCGGCCAACCCGACCTTCTTGGGGAGCGCTTTCCCCTTGTCCCGCCACCGAAGACGTCCGGCGATCATCAGATGGATGACGACATGGAGATCGTCGGCCAGATGGAGCACGATGCGCTTGCCCAACCGACCGATCTCGCGGACGGTTTTTCCTTCGACAGCGGAGATCGGCGGCTCCACCGAGCGCAGCACAAACGGGCTGCCCAGCCGGATCCGTTCCAAGGTTACTCCGGCAACGCGTGCACGAAGTCTCTCGATGTAGACCGTAACGTCGGGAAGCTCGGGCAATGCCGTGTTTACCTGGGAATAGTGCTCGGATTGCCGGCCGGGACGCGATAGGGTTGTCCTCTGAGATACAGTTGCATCCGAGCCGCGATCGCTCGAGCCAGGTCAGTCTCGTCGAGCGCCGTGGCCTGCTCAATCGCCTGTTGTGCGACGGTGGCCGCCCGTTCGAAGTCGTCGCTGGCGGCATACGCCGCGGCAAGCGCATCCAGAACGACGGGGTGCTGGCGCCGAGTCAGCTCCGCAGCCCGTTCGCCAAAGATCACTGCCTCTCGCGGCCTGCGCACCGAACGGTCGGGGTGCGTCGCCAAGATCCACGCCAAGCCAAAGTGCGGCACCGGCCAGTCGGGCTCTAGGCGCGCGGCGGTGCGGAACGCCTGCACCCCCTCAGGAACCCGATCCAGCAGATTCAGCGTGCTGCCAAGATTGTAGTGCGCTTCGGCGAACCGCGGATTCGTGGCGATCGCTCGCTCGAAGCGATGAACCGCATCGTCCAACGCGCCCTGGGAACGAAGCAGGTTCCCCAGGTTGTTATTCGCATCCGCATGCGCCGGCTGTGCTTGGAGCGCCAGACGATAATGCGTCATCGCGTCATTCAATCGGTCCTGTACTCTGTAGGCATTGCCGAGGTTGTTGTGCGCGCTCGCATGACCAGGCTCGATCGCGATGGCGCCGCGGTACGCCGTAATCGCCGCGTCGAATCGACGAGCCGACAGCAGCGCGTTGCCGAGGTTGTAATGCGCGCTCGCGTCGCTCGGATCGAGATCGATTGCCCTGCGAAGCTCCTGAATCGCTTGTTCGACATTGCCCTGCGCCTGGAGCGCCGTGCCGAGGTTGTAGCGCGCCTGAGCATAATCCGGCTTTGCGGCCAGAGCTGCGCGGTACTCCTCAATTGCACGAGCCAGGTCGCCGCGCGCGCGCAGCGCGTTTCCCAGACTATTGCGCCAGAATGGATCGCCCGGGTGGAGCTGAAGCAGATGTTCGAACCCTTCGATCTGGCCGTCCAAATATTTCTGGGCGAAGCTGCGGTTCAACACGGCAAAGTCATCAGCGTCGCGTGGCAAAACCTGCAAGAAGAGGTTCCCCATTTCATCAGATGATTTCGGCCCGTAGACGACTCGGCGGGGAGGCGTATGCGGATTGCGTGGGTTGGCAGCCGAGTTGTCGTAGCTGAACTCCATGACGATCGTGGAACCTTCAGGCAGCACATCGCGTTCCGCGTATCGGTATTCGTCCTGCCAGTTGAAGTCCCAATCCCGAATGTGCAGCAGCCAGTGGTCGGACCCGTCGGGAAGCCGGGCAAACGCCCGCATCTCTTTCCCCAGATAATGGGCGTGCGGATAGACGCTCAGCAGTTCGACATCCACCGGCAGTACGTACTCGTCGCTGACGGTGTAGTCGGTTGTACCCGGCGGGATGTCGATGGTCTGCGATCCAAGTGTGAGCAGGTACGGAAATCGGGCGGGTGCTGATTCAGCGAAGTACAATCCCACCCTCCCACCGACAACTTGGGGCGTCTCGACGGGGCGTAGGTGCATTTGGATTACCAAATCCGTCCCTGGCTCCAGCCGCCACGCGAGTCACCTCAAATCCCGCCGACACCAAGTAGACCATTAAATATCCGGTTTGTGGCCAACCTGGATCTAAAAGCATTATTTTCATGAAGTATTGATCCGATAATATTTCGTTGATTCGATGAGCGGCTTAATA
>JBFHWR010000063.1:0-14597 GCA_041599395.1 Gemmatimonadales bacterium
CCGGCATGCCCCCGGTGCACGTGACGTCTGAGATCGGCCCGCTGGAGACCGTCTTGGTTCACACGCCGGGCAAGGAACTCCTCGCCGTCACTCCCCGCACCCGCAAAGACTACCTGTACGACGATCTCATCGATCTCGAGTTTGCCAAACGCGAGCACCGACGCTTAGTCGCGGTCTTGGAACGGTTTTCGCGAGTGTTCGAAGTACGAACCTTGCTCACCGCCGCGTTGGAAGACCGCGCCTGTCGTGAGTTCTTGATCCGGCGAACCCTGTCGGTGGTCCCCTCGGACGCCCTGGCAAAGCAACTGGCCGATGCGTCGGCGGCCGAAGTGGCGAGTCGGTTGATCGAGGGAGCCGGCGAAGCTGCCGGGCCGATTGGCACGGCCCTGAATCAGATCGGGTATTCCCTTCCTCCCGCACCCAACCTGTTTTTCACCCGTGATATCGGTGGGGTGATCGGGGATTTCGGGTTCGTGGGCTCGATGCGACATCGCGCGCGGTGGAGCGAGGAGATCCTGATCAAGCTGTTGTTCCAGTACCATCCCGAACTTGCCAATGCTGGCTTGCTCTACGACGGCTCGGTTGAACAGCGGCCGTCCTTCAGTCTCGAGGGCGGGGACATTCATCCGCTGCGCCCTGATTTGGTCGTCGTGGGCTTCAGTTCCCGATCCTCACCCGATGCGCTCGACCAGTTGTGCAACGGCCTGTTTGAGCGTACCGAGGTAACGGACGTGCTCGTTGTGGTCATGCCGGACGAACGGACGGCGATTCATCTCGACATGATTTTCACGCAAGTCGACGAGGAACTGGCGACGGTTTTTCCGCCGCATTTCGTGGGCCCCGAGCGGTTGGCCGTGCTGCATCGGCGGAAGGGCAGCCGCGTTGCTCGGGAGGTGACGGATTTCTTTGGCGCGTTGGAGGGCATCGGGTACCCGCTCCAGCCGGTACGCTGCGGCGGCTCGGAGCGGGCCGTGCAGGAGCGGGAGCAGTGGGCCTCGGGATGTAACATGTTCGCCGTGCGGCCAGGCATCGTCTTGGCGTATGAGCGGAACGAGGCAACATTGGCAGAGCTGCAGGCGGCGGGGTTCCGGATCGTGAGTGCGGTGGACTTCCTCACGGGAGACGCATCCATTACCGATGGCGATCGGACCGTGATCACGGTCTCCGGCGCCGAGCTGGTGCGGGGTGGGGGTGGACCGCGGTGCATGACACTGCCTTTGCGGAGGGCTGCGCTCTGAAAGACGCCGGCTTAGCGCTCCACCACGACGGCACGCTGGTCGAGCGGGCGCTCACCTTTTTGCGTGACGGACCGCAGAGCAGCAGGAGGCTCGCGGACCAGGTTTTGGGGCTGCCGCGTGCGCCGGCGCTCGTTGTGGATCGCATTGCCGTTGCCCTGCTTGGCGGCGATGCGCGCGTGCAAAGACTGCACGATGGACGGTGGACGCTGGTAGCGGCGACCCAAGGGTCACCACGACTCTCGGAGTGCTCGTTTGCCGTTGTCGACGTGGAGACGACCGGTACGCGCGCCGCCCGCGGCGACCGCGTGATCGAGATCGGAATCGTCATAGTGAACGCGGCGGGCGTGACGCCGATCTTTCACTCGCTGGTGAACCCGGAGCGGCCCATTTCCCGCATCGTCTCGCGAGTTACGCGCATCAGCGACAAAATGGTCCGGGAGCAGCCGACCTTCGACGAGATTGCAGATGATGTGATGGCGGCGCTGGCGGGTCGGGTGTTTGTGGCTCACAACGCGCGGTTCGATTGGGTCTTCGTCTCGCGAGAACTCCGACGGACGCGACACTGGGTGCTGGATGGGCCGCGATTGTGCACGGTGCAGCTGACCCGGCGCCTGCTACCGGGTCTCCGGTACCGCGATCTGGACAGTGTAGCGCAGTATTTTGGGGTGTCGATCGAGGAACGGCATCGGGCCGGAAGCGACGCGCTCGCGACGGCGCATGTATTACAAGCCCTGGTCCGGATAGCCGAAGAACAAGGCGTCGTGACGCTCGACGAGCTCAAGCGCACGACACGACGAAAGCGACGCAAGAAGAGCGCGATGCCTCGATCCATGGATGCGATATGAGTCTGCATAACACGTTTGAGGTCGGCCGGCTGACGTGCCACACGCTTGACGGTGGACGGCAATGGCTGGATGGCGGCGCGATGTTCGGCGTGGTGCCCAAGCCCTTGTGGCAGAAACGGATTCCGGCGGATGACCGGAACCGGATTCCGCTTGCGCTGCGTTGCCTGCTCGTCGAGCATGACGATGGTCTGGTGCTGGTGGATACCGGCGTTGGGAACAAGGAGTCGGCCAAGTTCATCGACATCTACGGCATCGAGAATGTCGGGCAGGCTGGACCGACGCGGTTGCACGACGCGCTGGCCGAGGCCGGTTACGGTCCGGAGGATGTTCGGTGGGTGATCAACACCCATCTCCATTTCGATCACGCCGGGGGCAACACGGTGCGAGGGCCCGAAGGAGCCGCTCCACTCGTGGCGTTTCCTCGCGCAACCTACGTTGTGCAACGGGGAGAGTTGGAGTTCGCCCGGACCAAGAACGAGCGGATCGCCGCGAGTTACCTTCCGCCCAACTTCGAGCCGGTCGCGCGTGCCGGGCAGTGGCGGGAGGCCGACGCCGATGAGGAGATTCTTCCCGGGATTCACCTCGTGAAGACGCCCGGACACGTTCCCTTCCATCAGTCGATCCTGATCCGCAATGCAGGAGAGACGGCGTGTTTTCTGGGCGATGTCGTCCCGACGTCCGCGCATGTACCCTTGCCGTGGATCATGGGCTACGATGTCGAGCCACTCGTGACCCTCGAAACCAAACGGCGGCTGCTCACCCAAGCCGAAGCCGAGGGATGGCTGCTCATCTTCGAGCACGACCCGGAGGAGGCGTTTGGGAGGGTCGCACGAGACGGTAAGTCCTTTGGTTTTGCCCCGCTTGACACGTCCGCGGCCGCCGGGTAGCTTGAGCGCCACAATCTGGGAAAGTAAGCGCAAGCGCTTCACCCTCATTTGCCGCGCAAGGTGCCGCGAGCATCAGGGTTCATCGGAAATGCGGGGTGCCGTGCGGGCCCCGCGAGCCAGCGGATTCCGGAGAACTCGGGCCGCTTTTTTTATTTGTCACGAGTTGAGGAGGTGAATCACGGCCGTTCGGAATTATCGACAACCTGATAGGGAACCCCGCGTCCGAGTAAATGAAGAAATCCGAATCAGCCCGGTACGGCTGATCGGTGCTGACGGTGAGCAGATCGGTGTTGTCCCGGTTGCCGAGGCGCTCGAATCCGCCGCGGAACTCGGATTGGACCTCGTCGAGGTCGCCTCGGATGCGCGCCCGCCGGTTGTCAAAATCATGGACTACGGGAAGTATCGGTTCGTGCAGGCCATGGCGGCGCGCGCCGCCAAAAAGAAGCAGCATGTGATTCACCTGAAGGAAGTGAAGTATCGGCCGGGAATCAGTGATCACGATTTCGAGTTCAAAACGCGTCATGCGCGCGAGTTTTTGGAGAGCGGTAACAAGGTCAAAATGACCATGATGTTCCGAGGGCGGCAGGTGACGCACCCCGAGCTCGGACGGGAAGTTCTGATGCGGGCGTACGAGGTCCTCGAAGCGTTCTGCAAGATTGAGACGCACCCGAAGTTGGAAGGACGCACGATGACCATGGTACTGGCCCCGAAGTGATCGGTCGGCGTCACCGCCCGGACGGTCAAAGAGGAAGTGAAGCATGCCCAAGCAAAAGACCAACTCGAGCGCCAAAAAACGCTTTCGTCTGACGGCCAAGGGGAAGGTCCGGCGGTTTAAGGCCTACAAGAGCCATATCCTGACGAAGAAGCACCCGAAGCGTAAACGGCACTTGCGCGCGGCGGCCTTGATCGCGAAGGCCGACGAGCGCCGCATCAAGCGCTTGCTGCAGTCGTAGGAGACGATCATGCCGAGAGTACGAAGCAATGTCGCGCGCTTGAAGCGCAAGAACAAAATCATGAAGGCGGCGAAGGGCGCACGCGGCGGCCGGCGTAAGCTGTACAAGTCAGCGAAGGAAACGGTCGAGCGTGGCTGGCGGTACGCGTATCGGGATCGTCGTCAGCGCAAGCGGGAGTTTCGGCGGCTGTGGATTGTCCGAATCAACGCGGCAGCTCGTGTGCACGAATTGTCGTACAATCGATTCATCGCGGGGCTCAAAAACGCGGGTGTTGCAGTCAATCGGAAGATGCTAGCCGATCTCGCGGTGCGGGATCCGGCGGCCTTCGGTGAGCTGGCGGAGGTCGCCAAGAGTAATCTGTAGTCCCGAGCTCGACCCTCAATGTCGACGTCGACCATCTCACAACAGTTCGAAACGGCGCAGCGGGCGTTGGAAGAGGTCCCCACTGCCGATGCGAACCGTCTCGCCGAGCTTCGCCATCAGCTCGTGGGCCGCAAGGCGGGGTTATTGACCGTCGTGCTCCGCTCGCTCAAAGACCTCCCGGCAAAGAAGCGCCGGGCGGTGGGCGCGCGGGCCAACGAACTGAAGCAGCAGCTCGAAGTGGCGTTGGCGGAGCGGCATCAGGCGTTACAGGCCCACGCCGGCGTCGCAGCGGATTCGCTCGACCGCACCATGCCGGCGCGGGCAGCCTGGAAGGGGACCGTGCATCCGGTCACGGCAGCGATCGACGAGATCTGTGATATCTTCCGCGAGCTTGGGTTCACTCGTGTGGTCGGACCCGAGGCCGAGACCGAGGAATACAACTTCACCAAGCTGAACATTTCGTTGGACCATCCGGCGGCGGACATGCAGGACACGTTCTACCTCGGGCCCGGCGTCGTCCTCCGCACCCATACGTCACCCATGCAGGCGCGAACCATGGAACGGTTCGCACCGCCGATTCGCATTGTCGTTCCTGGACTGTCGTACCGGCGTGATGCCTTCGATCCGTCGCACGCGCCCGTCTTCGAGCAGATCGAAGGATTGGTCGTCGATGAAGGGATCACCTTTGTCGATCTGCGGGCCGGCATCAACTTCTTCGTGAAACGGTTCTTCGGTCCGAACGTCGCCGTTCGCTTCCGTCCGTCGTTCTTCCCGTTTACGGAACCGTCAGCGGAAGTTGACGTCCAGTGCAGCCGCTGCGCGGGCGCCGGGTGTTCGACGTGCAAGGAGACGGGTTACCTGGAAATCATGGGCTGTGGTATGGTGCATCCCGCCGTGCTGGAGAACTGTGGCCTGGACGCGGAGCGGTACACCGGCTACGCCTTCGGCATGGGCCCGCATCGCATTACCATGCTGCGCCATAGCATTCCCGATATCCGGCTCCTGTACGAGAACCAGATGGGTCTCTTCAGCCAGTTTGCGGAGTAGAAGGTGAATCTGTCGGTCAACTGGCTGGCTGCGCTCTTGGAGCGGGAGCTCGATCCCGCGGAGGTGGCGTCGCACCTCGCTCTGCGATGTGCGCCCGTCGACGCAGTGGAACCTCTGCATCAGGAGCTACGAGAAATCGTTGTGGCAGAGGTCGTGGCTGCTGAGCGGCTCCCGGATTCTGATCACCTCACGCTGTGTAAAGTCAACGACGGATCGGACGTCGTTGACGTGATCTGTGGAGCGCCGAACGTGCGGACGGGGGCGAAATACCCCTTTGCACGCCCAGGGACCGTGTTGCCCAACGGCATGAAACTGGGGCGCCGCAAGATCCGTGGCGTGGTCTCCAACGGCATGCTGTGCTCCGAGCGGGAGCTGGACCTCGGCCCGGATCAGGATGGCATTCTGGAGCTCGTGACGGACGCGGGTGCCGGGGCGCCACTGCTGGGGGCGCTGGATCTGATGGATACGCGTCTCGAACTGGATGTGACCCCAAATCGTCCGGACCTTCTCTGTCACAAGGGCGTCGCACGGGAATTGGGAGCCGTGTATCACGCGCCGGTGAAGCTCGAGCCAATCCCCGGAGCGCCCGACCCAGGGGCGCCGGCCCGACGTGTGGACAAGTCGGGGAGCGTGGGCGGCATTCACGTGTCGATCGAGGATATCGAGGGCTGCCCGCGGTACATGGCGGCCGTCGTGAACGGGGTGGCGATCGGACCGTCGCCGCCGTGGCTTCAAGCGCGGCTGCGGAGTGTTGGAGCGCGCCCGATCAACAACGTCGTCGACGCAACGAATTTTCTCCTGTACGAATTGAACCAGCCGTTGCACGCGTTTGATCTCGCGAAGCTGCGGGGTGGCGCGATCATCGTACGGCGGGCGAGGTCGGGTGAGACGATCACCACGCTCGACGGCGAATCACGCGACCTGACTCCCGAGATGACCATGATCTGTGATGCGGAGGGACCCACGGCCATCGGCGGCGTTATGGGTGGCGCGGATTCCGAGGTATCGGAGGCCACGACGGACATCGTGCTCGAATGCGCCTATTTCGATCCCAAGAGGATTCGCCACACACGCAAGGCGCTCAAAATGAGCACGGAAGCATCGTACCGGTTCGAACGGGGGACAGACCGGGCGGCGATGGCTGACGCGATCCGTCGCGCGGAGCAGCTCATTCGGGCGGTTGCGGGAGGGAGCGAACCCGAGCCGCCGGTGGACGTGGACCCGCGTCCGGAGAAGGCGCGGTCGGTGTTTCTCAGACCCGAGCGCGTGGAACACCTGTTGGGCGCTGGGATCGCGTCGGATGCGATCGAGCGTCACCTCACGAGCCTTGGTTTCGTTGTGTCCCCCAAGAGCGGACGGCTGGCCGTGCAAGTACCGGGCTGGCGTCCCGACGTGACGCGAGAAGTCGATCTGATTGAAGAGGTCGCCCGGATGGAGGGGTACGAGAGTTTCCCCACGGATTTACGGCCGGGCCGGCCGAGCACTGTTCCGCATGATCCGATTGAACCGCTGAAAGCGACCGTGCGGCGTGTGATGGTTGCTCTTGGTTTGAGCGAGGCCCGGTCGTTTCCGATGGTGGCGGACGGTCCGGACGGAGCGCAGCCGGTCATGAACCCGATGTCCGTCGAGGAAGCCTATTTGCGACGCGACTTGCTTCCAGGATTGACCAATTCGGTGCTGCGTAACTGGGCAGCGCGCGAGCGGGACGTTCGCTTGTTCGAGATCGGAACGGTGTTTCATCGCGACGCATCGGGTAGCCCTCCCCGGGAAACGGTTCGGCTGGCCGCCGTCGTCACAGGAGCGCGGACGCCGCGACATTGGACGGAAGCGGGTCCGCCTGCCGACTACGACGAATGGGATGTAAAGCATATGTTAGAGGAGGGTGCTCGGGTCGCGGGTCCGGAGGGCCGGCTACTCGCGGGCGAGGGCGGGTGGACGTTTGTCGACAACGGCGATGTGCACCGTGGGTGGGCCGGGGCGATCGCGGCCGACGCGCCGCCCTGGGCTGCGCGGTTGTATGGCTTCGAACTCGACATCGAGGTGCAGGCGAAAGAACCAACCGTGTACCACGCGTTGCCGAGCACACCACCCGTAGAGCGGGATCTCGCATTGGTCTTGCCGGTGGGGGTGTCGGCGCACGATGTCGAGGTAGCCGTGAGACAGACAGCCGGGCCGCTCCTGGAGCGGGTGACGGTGTTCGATGAATACCGGTCGAGCGAGTTGGCCGGCCGAAGCGTTGCGTGGCACCTCGTCTTTCGCTCGCAGGAGAAAACGTTGAAGGACCGCGACGTGGACCGTGTGGTGCAGCGAGTGCTTGACCAGTTGAAGGAGCAACTTGGTGTCGAGCGACGAGAGACCTGAAGCACGGGCGTTGGATCAGCTGGAGGAAGTGCTCGGGCATGTCACTGACGAGCTGTCTTCGTGGCGTCGGCGTGCCCTGAAGGCGGAGGGCCAGCACCGGGGGGATCTTGGTGAGTACGATCTGGTGGCGGCCCGCGAGCGGGTTTCCGAGCTGGAGCGTGAGAACGTCGAACTTCACGAGCGCTTGGGGCGGGCTCGTGAGCGGGTGGAGGGGCTGTTGTCGCGATTGAAATTCGTCGAGGAACAGGTGACGGGGGAGGCGGACACGCCATGACGGACACGAAGACAGTCGTGCAGGTCACGATAGGCGGCGAAGAGTATTCGATCCGGTCGGACCGCCCTGTTGAGTACACGCGGTCGGTCGCCGAGCATGTCGACCAGACAGTCAAGAAGATCCAGGCGACGGGTGCCATCGTCGAGAGCCATAAAGTCGCCGTGTTGGCGGCGTTGGCGATCACGGACGAGCTGTTCGAGGAGCGGAAGTCCACGCGGGAGCTGGCCGAGCGATTGACGGCGTTGGCGCTGGAACTCAGTCGGGTGCTTCCCCCCGGAAAGCGTCCGCCGCACCCTGCCGACGCGTTTGCCTCAACCCGGAGCGGTACGTAAGTTCAGAAGCGGGGCAAAGGGGGCACGTTGGCCCCGATTCAAATGTCCGGTAGGACATAATTCAGCAGCGCATCACCGCAGGGGGACCGGCGCTGCATGGAGTCATAGATTTATGGCAGACCAGTTCCTGGTTGTCATACTTGCCGTTCTCGGAGGGGCAGTCATCTCCGGAGCGGCTTTTTACTTCGTAGGCCGCGGCGGGGAACGACGCAAGGCTGAGGCGGAAGGACGGTCGGCGAAACAGCAGGCCGAACACGTCGTGGCCCAGGCTCGACGGGAAGCCGAAACGGTGCGTGCCGAAGCCGTCCTCGCATCGAAGGAAGAGGTCATGAAGCTCCGGGAGGCGTGGGAGGAGGAGGTCAAGCGTCAGCGTGAGGAAGTGGACCGGCACCAGGAGCGGGTGGAGGAGCGGGAAGGGCTGGTTGATCGAAAGCTCAACAGTCTGGATGATCGGGAAAAAGAACTGCAACGCAATGAGCAGTCGATACGCGATCGGGACCGGCACCTGAGAGAGAGGGAGATCGAATTGTCCCAGGCCGTCGCCGAGCAGCGAACCCGGCTGGAAAGCCTGTCCGGCATGAGCGCGGATCAGGCGAAGGAGCTGCTCGTCCGAGAGATGACGGATGCCGCCACGAGTGAGGCGTCGGCAACCGTGCGCGATATTCGGGAAGAGGCGAAACGAAACGCCGATCGCGAGGCGAAAAAGATCATCTCGTTCGCCATTCAACGGTTAGCGTCAGAGCAAACGGCTGCCCTGAGCGTTTCGGCGGTTGCGCTGCCCAACGACGAGATGAAGGGCCGAATCATTGGGCGCGAGGGACGGAACATTCGCTCGTTCGAGACCGCGACCGGTGTGGACGTCATCATTGACGATACGCCTGACACGGTCGTGATATCGAGTTTCGACCCGATCCGTCGGGAGGTTGCGCGTCGGGCATTGGAACAACTCATCGTGGACGGCCGGATCCACCCCGGCCGCATTGAAGAGGTCGTGAACAAGGTCAGGGTGGAAATGGACAGCGACATCGTCGAAACCGGCGAACAGGCCGTCTACGAGCTTGGAATTCATGGCATGCACGCGGAACTGATCAAGTTGGTAGGCCGGATGAAGTATCGCACCTCGTACGGGCAGAATATCCTGAACCATTCCAAAGAGGTGGCTTGGCTGGCCGGCATCATGGCGGCCGAGCTCAAGCTGGACGTGCACCTCGCGAAGCGCGGGGCGTTGCTCCATGACGTGGGCAAAGTGCTCACGCATCAACATGAGGGGACGCATGTCGAGCTCGGCGTGGAGATGGCGACGAAGTACGGCGAGCATCCGGTCGTGATCAACGCGATCGCCGCCCATCATGACGACGTCGCGCATGAGAGTCCGATCTCGGTCATCGTCCAAGCGGCGGACTCAGCAAGCGGATCCCGACCGGGCGCCCGTCGTGAGGCGTTTGATACGTACGTGAAACGCCTCACCAAGCTGGAGGAAATCGCCGGCGAGTTCACCGGGGTCGAAAAAGTGCACGCGATTCAGGCGGGACGGGAGATCCGTATTGTCGTGGAGCCGAGTCGCGTGAACGATGAGAACGCCCAGGAACTTGCCGAATCCGTGGCGCGGCGGATCGAGTCCGAACTGCAATACCCGGGACAGATTCGTGTGGTGGTGATCCGGGAGACACGGGCGGTTGACGTTGCCCGCTAGGATCATCGACGGCAAGCAGATCGCGGCCGAGATGCGGACGGAACTCGAGCCCGCGATCAAGGATCTCCGCAAGGTTGGTATCACGCCGGGCCTGGCCGTGGTGCTCGTCGGAGACGATCCCGCGAGCCAAGTGTATGTGCGGATGAAGGGGAAAGCCTGCGACACGGCCGGGATTCACAGTGAGACCATTATCCTGCCGTCGGCCACGCCAGAAGCGGAACTGCTCGATGTTGTCGATCGTTTGAACGGCGATCCAGCGATTCACGGCATTCTCGTTCAATTACCGCTGCCCGATCACGTCAACGAGACAGGCGTGCTGTACCGGATTCGACCGGACAAAGACGTTGACGGATTTCATCCTGAAAACGTCGGCAAGGTAAGCATCGGCGATCCGACGGGATTTCGGCCCGCCACGCCATACGGCGTGCAGCAGATGCTGGTGCGAAGCCGCGTACAGGTCTCGGGCGCGCACGTCGTGATTGTGGGTCGTTCGAACATCGTGGGACGCCCGCTGGCGTCGTTGTTGTTGCAGCGGGGTACCGGGGGTGACGCCACCGTGACGGTGTGCCACTCGCGGACCAAGGACTTGCCTCGGATCACCAAACAAGCGGACATACTCGTCGTGGCCATGGGGAAACCCGAGTTCGTGACGGCCGACATGATCCGCCCCGGCGCCGTCGTGGTTGACGTAGGGGTGAACCGTGTGGACGACCCGACGACAGACAAGGGGTATCGTCTGGTGGGTGACGTCGAGTACGCGGGCGCCAAGGACGTGGCGTCGGCGATCACACCGGTGCCGGGTGGAGTCGGCCCCATGACCATTACCATGTTGCTGTACAACACGGTTCAGGCCGCCAGGCAATGGAGCGCGGATTAGATCTCTTCTCGTCGGCCGGGGTCGTCACGGACCGTGCCTTCAGCGTGGGGGAGGTCACCAGACGCGCGCGTCAACTGATCGATGCGGGCTTTGACCGTGTCTGGATCCGGGGTGAGGTGACGGGATTCAAGTCATCTCGCGTCGGACATTGGTACTTCACGTTACGGGATGCGGAAGCGCAGGTTCGGTGCGTCATGTGGCGGACCGACAACCAGCGTCTTCCCGAGCCGCCCCTCGAAGGTGCGCAAGTGTTTGTCCGCGCCAAACCCACGTTGTGGGAAGAGCGGGGCGAGTTTCGCCTCACCGTGCAACAATTCGTGCCGACAGACGATGGGGGCCAGTGGCATCTTCGCCTGGAGCAGGCTCGAAAGGCGCTGGAACGCGATGGGTTGCTGGACCCTGCACGAAAACGACCGTTGCCCCCATACCCTGACCGTGTCGCCATCGTGACCAGTCTGGACGGCGCGGCGCTGCGCGACATCGTGTCGGTGCTCGGACGGCGCTGGGCCCGGGTGCGCGTCCTCGTCATTCCGGCACGGGTGCAAGGCGATCGCGCCGAGCGCGAGCTGTGCAACGCGCTCGCGTTGGTCAATCGGATCCCCGAGCTCGATCTGGTCATTGTCGGCCGCGGCGGCGGATCCCGAGAAGACCTGTGGGCCTTCAACAACGAGCGCGTGGCGCGCGCGGTGGCGGCTGTGCGCGTGCCGACAATTTCCGCCGTGGGCCACGAGTCGGACATCAGCCTCACCGATCTCGTCGCCGACGTACGGGCGGCGACGCCGTCCGCGGCGGCTGAGGCGGCCGTCCCCGACGGCGCCGCGGTGAGGCTCTCGCTCGGGGCGGTCGCGAAGCGGCTGGCGCGGGGGTTGACCGGCTACACGCAAGTTGGTGAGGAACGGCTGTCCCGAACGGCGGATCGACTCGTGGGCCTCATGGCCGGTTTAATCGAGCGCCGGGCGACACGGCTGGAGGGATTGGGCGAAAAACTCCAGGCGCTGAGTCCGCTGAACGTCCTCGCGCGCGGCTATGCGGTGGCGCGCGACGACGCCGGCCGGCTGCTGCGTGCCCGCGCCGATTTTGCACCCAATATCCCGTTTCGGCTTACGGTTTCCGATGGTGATGTTCGCGCGCGAGTCGAGGAGCCGGGCGCATGACCAAACGGAAGGCGACTTTTCGGTCGGAGGTGGAGCGGCTGGAGGCGATCGTCCGGTCACTGGAGGAGAACGATCTCGATCTCGACCAGGCTCTCGAGCTGTTCGAAGAAGGCGTGCGCCGGCTGAGAACGGCTCGTGAGCAGCTGGAGCAATCGGAAATCACTGTACGGCGCGTCTTGGAGGCGGCTGACGGTACCCTCAGTACCAGAGATCTCGATATCTAACCCGCAGGCGTTTCTCGCGGCGACCCGGGACGCGGTAGATCGCGTGTTGCAGCAGTGGAGCACGCGGATTCGGGCGGAGCGCGCCGATACCGTTGGCGACGCGATGGCGTACAGCTTGACGGGTCCGGGCAAGCGGCTCAGACCCGCGCTGGTCGTCGCCGTCTTCCAGGCGCTGGATGGCGCGGGGGACGCGACCGAGCTGGCTGCCGCAGTGGAAGTCGTCCACACCTACTCGCTGGTCCACGACGACCTCCCGTGTATGGACGATGACGATCTCCGGCGCGGCCGGCCCACGACACACAAACGCTTTGACGTGGCGACCGCCACGGAAGCCGCGTTTCGTCTGGTCCCGCTTTCGGCGAGAATCCTGGCGTCGGGCGCCCGCGCGTTAGGGCTGCAGAATACGGTGGTGAGCGCGATCGGGACCGAGCTCTACGCCGCGGCCGGGGTCGACGGGATGATTGGCGGTCAGGTACTGGATCTGGAGGCCGAAGGCCGGGCAATCGCGCGAAGCGAACTGGAACGGATTCATCGCCAGAAAACCGGTGCTCTCATCAGCGCGAGCGCAGTCGTCGGTGCGCTCGCCGCGAACGGCACGGAGCGCGAGCGAGAGGCGGCGCGTGCGTATGGGCGTGAAGTGGGGCTGGCGTTCCAAATCATCGACGACGTGCTGGATGCGACGGCCACGACGCGAGAACTGGGGAAAACCTCCGGCAAAGATGCCGAACAGCGCAAGGCAACGTTCGCGAGCCTCCTCGGCGTTGAAAACGCGAGTCGTGAGGCACATGATCACGCGCAAAGGGCCATAGACCACCTGGCGGCTGCGGGGATAGATTCAGAGCTGCTCACGGGCTTGGCGCGTTTCATCATCGCCCGCAAATCCTAAACGATTCCACGGGGACCTAGACGCATGTCGTTGCTCGAGAAGATACGTGAACCCCGGGATGTTCAAGCCCTTCCGCGGGAGCAGCTTCAGGATCTTGCGGAAGAAGTCCGGCAGCGCTTGATCGATGTGGTCTCCCAGACCGGTGGTCACATCGGCGCGGGTCTCGGGGTCGTGGAACTCACGATTGCGCTCGCGCGCTGTTTCAACCCCCCTCACGATAGGATTCTCTGGGACGTTGGCCATCAAGGGTACCCGTGGAAGGTGTTGACCGGGCGGAACGACCGGCTTCCCACGTTGCGTCAGGCGCGCGGTTTGTCCGGGTTTCTTCGTCGGTCGGAAAGCGAATACGACGTCTTCGGCGCGGGGCACGCGGGCACGGCCATGTCGGCTGCCGTCGGGATTGCAACGGCCCGCGATCTCAAAGGGGAGTCGTTCCAAGTGGTGGCTGTCGTCGGAGACGGAGCGATGACGTGCGGCCTTCCGTACGAGGGGATGAACAACGCGGGGGACAGCGATCTCGATCTCATCGTCGTTCTCAACGACAACGGGATGTCGATTGCGCCCAACGTCGGCGCCATGAGCCGGTATCTCGGTTCGATCATCGCGAGTCCAATCACCAATCGTGTACGGGAACACGTCAAACATGTCATCGAGCGAACCTCGAAGGTCGTCGGCGGCAAGCGAATGGTAGACCTTGCGCGGAACATCGAGGAGAGCGTCAAGAACCTCTGGTCACCGGGCATGCTGTTCGAGGAACTCGGCTTTCGATACTTCGGCCCGATCGACGGACACGACATCGATGCCACGGTCAAGACATTCGAGCTGGTGAAGGGTCTCAAGGGGCCGCGCATCGTCCACGTGATCACGGATAAGGGGAAGGGGTTTCCGCTGGAGGAGCCGGACCTGGAGAAGTTCCACGCTCGGAAACCCTATGATCCACGCACCGGCGAGATCAAACCCAGCAAGGGCGGGCTCCCCGCGTGGACGAAGGTGTTCGGAACCGCGATCGCCGAACTTGCGGCCGAGCATCCCGAACTCGTGGCCATCACGGCGGCAATGCCGTCGGGCACCGGCACGAACATCTTTCAGAAGAAATGGCCGGAGCGGTTTTTCGATGTGGGGATCGCGGAGGGGCATGCGACGACGTTTGCCGCGGGCCTGGCCACCGAGGGATTGCGGCCGATCGTGGCGATCTACTCGACGTTTCTGCAACGCGCGTACGACAGCATCATCCACGACGTCGCTATTCAACGCCTTCCCGTCATCTTCTGTATGGATCGAGCCGGCATGGTGGGCGCCGACGGCCAGACGCACATGGGCCTGTACGACATCGCCTACATGCTGGCGGTACCGCACATGACGGTGACCGCTCCCAAAGACGGGGCCGAGTTGATCGGGCTCTTGCGCTGCGCGCTTGCGCACACGGAGGGACCGTTTTGCACTCGCTACCCGCGGGACAACGC
>JBFHWR010000064.1:0-14591 GCA_041599395.1 Gemmatimonadales bacterium
CCAGCGGGTCCGAACCCTTGCAACCTGCGCGGGATCAAGCGCCGAGAGGTGGCTTCGGACATGAATGCCCATACCGGCGAGCAACTCGATCAGTTGACCGCTCTCAATTCCAAATTCAGTCGCCAGATCGTGGATCCGCGTCTTGGTCAATCAGTCCTCCTCAACATGCCACACTCTCCAGATCGCCCCAACATGCTGCGCCACCCCACTTCACGCGGCAGGCGGTGTCTCCGAATCCTTCCCGGCGTCGGGAGTCCCCGTCGCGTGCTCTGCCGACGCGCCCGCATCCTCGGATTCCGGATTCTCCTCCGTCAGCTCCGCGAGAAACGCCATCAATTCGTCGGCATCCTCTGCCGTAATGCCTGCGATCTTGAGCACGTCATCGCGCTCCAGATCCAATAGATGACGGAGCGTGCCCAGACCCGCACCCTCCAACGTCGACTGAAGCTCCGGCCGAATTCCCTTCAACTCGCTCAGCGGTACGTCGGCCATGATCTCGTCCTCCGGCGGCAGGGGCGCAAACAGGGGCCCTTCTCCGCCTCGCTCGAGCCATTCGCGGCTCGAGAACAAATCAATTTTCCATCCCGTCAGCTCGGAGGCCAGCCGCACATTCTGTCCGTTCCGTCCGATCGCGAGGGAGAGCTGGTCCTCGTCGACCACCGCTTGAATCGTGTGAGACTCAGGCTCCGCGAACACGCGACCCACTCGCGCCGGGGCCAGTGCCAGCTTGGTAAACCGCTCGGGATCCGGAGACCACGGCACGATATCGATACGCTCTCCCCCAAGCTCGTTCACCACGGCCTGTACCCGCGAACCCTTGAGACCCACGCAGGCGCCCACCGGGTCGATCCCGTCGTCGCGGCTCACCACAGCAATCTTTGTCCGGTTGCCCACCTCGCGCGCCGCCCCGCGTATCTCCACGATGGCCTGCTGGATCTCCGGCACCTCCAGCTTGAAGAGCGCCTGCACAAACAGCGGATCGGCGCGCGACAGCACCAAGCGCGGCCCCTTCGGGGTCTCCTCGAGCCGCTTGAGGACCGCGCGAATGGTATCTCCTTGGTGGAAATGCTCGCGCGGATTCTGTTCCCGATACGGGATGATCGCCTCGGCCTCCCGGAACTGGTTGATCATGATCACCAACCGGCCGCGCTCAATCTGCTGAATCTCGCCGGAAATGAGTTCTCCGACCTTGGGACCGAATTCCTCGCGGATGCGTGAACGCTCACCTTCGCGCACACGCTGAATGATCCGCTGCTTGGCCGCCTGAACGGCAAGCCGTCCGAATGATTCAAACGGCACTTCTTCCTCGAGCACGTCTCCGACCTGAAACTCCGGATCCTCGAACCGAGCATCTTCGAGTGACATCTGGCAAACCGGGTCCTCGACTTCCTCGACCACGCTCTTCAACACGGACACCGTGATACTCCCCTGCGCCGCGTCGATGTCAATCTCGGCGCGGACCGTCGGGCCGTGACGCTTCACCAATGCCGCGAGAATCCCATCCCGCAGCAGGTCGTGCAGTTCCGCACGGTCGAGCTGCTTCACGTTTGCCAGTTCCTGGAGTGCCGCCAGCACCTCGGCGGGACTCGTCATAGGCGCTCCTTGTTCCTAGTTCTCGTGATCGCTCCGGCCAGGCCGTCCAACGGTGGACCAATCGACCACCAACGTCGCGTCTTTGGCCTCATCCACCGGAATGGTCATGTTGTCGTTGCTCCCGTCGCTGGGTCGTAACACCACGCTGTCATCGCTAGCATCCACAATCGTCGCAGTGATGCGCCCGCGACCCGGGACGCGAACACGAACATCGTGCCCGACAAACCGCCGCCAGTGCTCGGGCCATCGAATGGGACGCTCGACCCCCGGTGACGACACCTGGAGCACGTACCGCGGGCCCAGGACGTCATCCCCATCCAACCAGCGCTCCAGCGCCCGGCTCACGTGCGCACAGTCTTCAATTGTCACACCGTGCAAGGGCGTCGAATCGTGCCGGTCGATCCGGATCTGCAGCGTGGTCCGGCGGCCACTCCCCCCTTTGCGAACATCAACGAGCTCAAACCCAAGGTCCGCTACACGCGCCTTGATCTCGGCCGTGAGCTCGTCCATGTCGCACCTCCCCGAATAGGGCCGATAAAAAAATGCGGGCCGACTGTGCCCGCATCGTGCGGCCGGCCCATCCCGTCCGCGACAGTACAATATACCGGGAGCCCGGTTAGAGGGTCAAGCCAACGGACGACCGAGGTAGGCGACCATACGACCGCTGGCGCCTCCGGACCGGCGGTACGAATAGAAACGATCCGGGTGATGGACCGTGCACCAGCCGCTCGAGGTCGCCTGCCGGATCCCGAGCGCTTCTCCCTGTCGGAGCAAGGTCGCCCGCAGGTCCAGCAACCCCGGCCTCCCGGCGGGCCGGCCGGTCACTCCCTCAATCACCTCAGGACCCACTTCATAGCATTGACCGCAAATACTTACACCACAATGCATTACAATATCAGCCACATCAGCTCGGGCCAGGTCGGCCAATCGCTCGACCCCGCGCGCAAGGATCCCACCGGCGATTCCTCGCCAGCCAGCATGAAGCAAAGCCAGGGCACCCGACGGCGGGTGGACGAGATAGACGGGCACACAGTCCGCCACCGTGACCAAGAGCATGACCCCCGGCACCAGGGTGGCGTGGCCGTCGAACCCGTCGCGAATCACGAGACCGTCAGTGCGATGCGCGACCGTCGCAACCGCGTCTCCGTGTCGCTGATGACTGACAACCGCCGTAGGAAACGGAGCGCCGAGCGTCTGTTTCAGCGTCCGCCACCGGGTCATGACACTGCCCACCGAGTCGCGACTCCACAAATTGAGGTCGAACCCCCCACCGCGGCCGGTCACACCAGCCACGACACCGTACTCCCGGACCCACTGCGGCAGCTCGAATCGCGGAATGGCCAGGTTCCCGGTAAAGACCTCGCACGTGTCCGTCGGTGCCGCGTGCTGCTTGCCACGTCGGGAGACGCGCGCTGAAGAGCGTCCGGTCACCCCGGCACCGCTGCCGTGCCCGCGGCCGCATCCTCCCGGTCGAGGCGTTCGACCTGGGCGCCAAGGGATCGGAGACGCTCGTCGATGCGCTCATATCCGCGATCAATCTGCCCGATGTTATAGATCACGCTTTCACCTTCGGCCGCGAGGGCGGCAAGGAGTACAGCCATCCCCGCCCGGATGTCGGGACTCTCGACGGTTGCACCACGGAGCTGAGCGGGGCCGGAGACCACGACCCGGTGCGGATCGCAGAGTACCAGACGGGCACCCATGGCAACCAGCTTGTCCACGAAAAAGAGGCGGGATTCAAACATCTTCTCGAAGATCAACACGACGCCGTCGCATTGCGTGGCAACGACGACTGCGATCGACGTGAGATCCGCTGGAAACGCGGGCCACGGGCCGTCTTCGATCTTGGGCACGTGGCCGCCCCAATCCGGTCGAACGCGCCGCTCCTGCGCGGAATCGATAATCAGCCGGTCATCTTCGACTCTCGGCCGTACTCCCAGACGGTCAAAGGTCAGGAGGATACTGCGCAGGTCGTCGGGCCGAACGCCTGTGATCTCGAGGTCGCTGTCCGTCACGGCCGCCAGCCCGATGAAACTCCCGATCTCGACGTGGTCGGGACCGACCTCGAGCCGTCCTCCCCGCAAGCCTTCGACCCCTTCGACGGTGAGAATGTGAGTTCCGACGCCTTGAATGTCAGCGCCCATCGACTGCAGGGCGCGGGCGAGATCTTGCACGTGCGGCTCGCACGCCGCGTTTTGGATCGTTGTCCGACCGCGCGCCAACACCGCCGCCATCAAGGCGTTTTCGGTCGCGGTGACACTGGACTCGTCCAGGAAGATGTCAGCACCCTCGAGCTTCGACGCCTCGAGCTGATAATCCGCGCCGATCGTCACCTCACTCCCGAGTTCCTCGAACGCGAGGAAATGGGTGTCTAACCGGCGGCGTCCAATAACGTCGCCGCCCGGTGGGGGCAGCACGACGTGTCCGAATCGCGCCAGCAGCGGTCCGGCCAACAACACCGAGGCGCGGAGTTTTTGACAGAGATGGGAATTCAGTCGTTGGGACCGGACACCCGCCGGATCCACCTCCAGCGTGTTGGCGTCGGTCCAGCGGCACTGCGCGCCCAGGGATGCAAGCAACTCGACCTGGATCTCGACGTCGCGGATGCGCGGGACGTTGACGAGCGTGCACATTTCGTCGGTCAGGAGCGTCGCCGCCAACATGGGCAGGGCTGCGTTCTTGTTGCCCGCAGGCTGCACGACGCCGCGGAGGGGGCTCCCCCCCGTGACACGGAAACGTTCACTCATGGTGCGGCGAACCATACGGCGCGCTCCAAGGGCGCGCAAGCGTGTTCGCTTGACACATGATTGACCGTCGAGGATTTTCCTGTCACAATGCACGCCTCGAGCGGTTGCACCATACATCAACGTCAGGACGGGAGCTACCACATGAGGCGAAGCGTCCGCGAATTCGAGGAAGCGGGTGGATGACTTGGGCTGAGACGCTGACCGCCATCGCCACAGCAACGATCGCCGTGGTCCTGATTACGTGGAGTATTGGGCTGCTGCTCTTGTTCGCCGAACTCCGCCGGCTTGCATCGACCGGAACCCGGGTGATCGACTCGCTGGACCGCGATGTGCGACCAGTGCTCGATTCCGTGCGGTCGGTGACCAAGGATGCGGAGCATCTCGTGACGACCGTCCGGGGGGAGGTCGATGGCTTCGCCGGGACGTCCCGTCATATCCGGTCGCAGGTGGAGTACGCCGCAGACTCCGTAGAGGATCGCCTCCGCAACCTCGAAGCGCTGCTGGACGTGGTACAGGACGAGGTGGAGGACACGGCATTGGACTTTGCGGCGGCGTTGCGGACGACCCGCCGCGGCGGCGGCGTTATCCGGCGCATGCGCCGCGCATTCCTCCGATCCAGACGGTAGCGGGTGAGCGGAGGCCGCGCGCCGTGGGCGATCGCCATCGCCGTCGCACTCCTTGTGCTCGCCCCCAGCGACGCGCATGCGTGGACACCAGGCACACACATCTTCCTCGCCGAGTCGGTTCTGGCGAATCTCGCACAGCTACCGCCGGCGGTTGCCGATCTGCTGCGCGCCCTGCCCTACGACTACCTGTACGGCAACGTGGCGGCTGACACATCGATCGCGAAAAAGTACGCGCCCGTCGGACGCCACTGCCACTCGTGGCACGTCGGGTGGGAAATCCACGAGCTGGCGGAAACCGACGCGCTTCGCGCCTTTGCGCTCGGCTACCTCTCTCATCTCGCCGCCGATACCGTCGCGCACAATTTCTTTGTTCCGCATCAGCTGGTGGTCACGTCGCGCACGATTGCGCTCGGGCACTCGTACTGGGAGAGTCGGTTTGAAACGCACTTGGGCGACCCCTACGCGCGCACGGCCATGGATATCGTCCGCCTCGACCATGCGAGCGCCGACGCACACCTCGACAGGATTCTCGCGCCGACCATTTTTTCCGTCCGCACGAGTCGCCGGCTGTTCCGTGGCATGGTTGGGGTGACCGAGACCCAGAGCTGGCAGCGCGCCTTCAAGCTGCTGGCGGAAAAGAGCCGCTGGGACCTCACGGACGACTTCATCGACGTGCACATGTCCATGGCGTTCCAGCTCGTGATGGAGACCTTGGCGGGGACGCCGCGCAGCGTCGCGCAGCAACTCGATCCGGCCGGCGAGTCGTCACTTCACCTTGCCAAACGCATGCGTATCGATGTGTTGAGGAACCGCATTCCGGGTGATCCCGACGCGTTGCAGGAGCGGGCCGCCGAGCACTTCGGCGTCCCCGCGTACGAGCTGTCGTTTTGGGAAACCTCTGAGGCCCAGCGGCCGTGGCGGTCAGCGGCTACGAATGGCAGGTCGGACGGGACGGAGCGTTCAGCTTAACCGGTCACGGATCACGGACTGGGCGGATTTGGGATCAGCGCGGCCCTGAGATCGCTGCATGACGAGCCCGGTGAAAAACCCCAGGAGCTTCTGCTCCCCATTGCGATAGCGCTCCACCTCCGTTGGATGCTCGACCAAGATCTCACCCACCCATCGAGCCAGCTCGTCTGGATCGCTGACCTGGACCAATCCGTGTTCCTCCGCGAGCACTCGCGGATCGCGGTCGTCGGACACCAGCAGCTCGAACACCCGCTTGGCGGCCTGCCGGCTCAGGACGTCCTCTCCAACCAGGCGCGTGAGCGAGGCCAGCCGTGCCGGGGAGACGCGGTATCCGCCGCCCGTTTGCTTTGCGTCGGCGAGCACCGGTCCCATCACCCAGTGTGCCGCTTCAGTGGGGTCCGCGCCTGCCGCCACCGTGGCCTCGTAGTAGTCGGCCAGCGCCACGGAACCACTCAAGACCCCGGCGTCATACGGCCGAATGCCGTATTGCCGCTCGAACCGGTTCCGCTTGGCGGCCGGCAGCTCGGGAAGTTTGGCGTATTCTCGGTCGCAGTCGATCCCAAACCGCGCAAGCGCCAATTCCGGGAGGTCCGGTTCCGGAAAGTATCGGTAATCGTGCGCTTCCTCCTTCGCGCGCAGCAGGCGAAGTTCGCTGGTGCCGGCCGAGTACGTGGCCAAGGGGATCGTCCCTCCACCCTCCAGCGTTTCGATCTGGCGAGCCCGGAGTTGTTGTAACGCTCGGACGACTCCCGAGAACGAGTTCATGTTCTTCACTTCTTGCTTCACGCCGAGTGCAGCGCCCGGCCGGCGCACCGAAAGATTGGCGTCGACCCGCAGGCTGCCGTCTTCCATGTTACACTCGGACACATCCAGATACTCCAGCACCTGCTTGACCGTGTTCAGGAATTGGCGCGCGCCCTCGGGCGATGCGATGTCGGGTTCACTGACGATTTCGATCAACGGAACGCCGCATCGGTTGAGATCAATGGCCGTCCGATCGGGAAACCGGTCATGCAACGATTTGCCTGCGTCCTCCTCGAGATGGAGCCGGGCGATGCGCACCGTTCGCGGCGCATCCGGCGTCCCCGTATCGACCCAGCCCCCGGTGCTCAGGGGACGCTCGTATTGCGAAATCTGATAGCCCTTGGGCAGGTCCGGATAGAAATAGTGCTTCCGGGCAAACACACTCGTTTGATGGACGGTGCATCCCAACGCCAGCGCCGCCCTGACCGCCAAGCGAACGGCCTGTTCGTTCGGCACGGGAAGCGCACCGGGCAGTCCGAGACAGACGGGACACACGTTGGTGTTGGGCGGAGCATGCGGACTGGTTGAACACCCACAAAACATCTTGGACTCCGTCTTGAGCTGCACGTGCACTTCGAGCCCGACAACGGTCTCCCAGCTCACGACACCTCCTGTTGCGGATCGACGACCGACGTCAACCACGCCGCCGCACCGATCATGCGCGTCTCTTCAAACGCAGGGGCAATGAATTGGGCGCCCACCGGCAACCCGCCCGTCCGGCCAATCGGTACTGAGATCGCCGGGAGTCGCGCGAGATTCGTGGGACAGACGAAGACGTCCGACCGATACATCGCGACGGGGTTGGTTAGCTTGTCCCCGGCTTTGAAGGCCGTCGATGGTGTCGTGGGAGCAAACAGCAGATCAATTCCGCTCGCAAATGCATCCTGGAAGTCCTTTGCGACCAGCGTGCGCGCCGCAACTGCTTTTCGGTAATAGGCGTCATAGTATCCAGCCGAGAGCACGTAGGTGCCGATCACGATGCGCCGCCGCACCTCGGGCCCAAACCCTGCTCCCCGCGTCGCCCGATACATCGCGTGCACGTCACCGTCCTCGGGCGTGACGCGGAGACCATACCGCACGCCGTCGTACCGGGCGAGGTTGGAACTGGCTTCTGCGGGAGCAATGACGTAATAGGCGGGGAGCGCCAGGTGGGTGTGGGGCAGCGACACCTCTCGAATCACAGCGCCGGCGTTGCGAAGGCAGTCGATGGCGTGATGACAGGCGCGCCGCACTCCTGCGTCGAGTTCGTTGAAGTATTCGGTTGGCAGCCCAACGGTGAGGCCTGCGACGTCCGCAGACATGCCATCGGTTACGACCGGATCGGCGTCCGCGCTCGTTGCGTCCTCGACATCCCGCCCCGAGATGACGCTCAGCACGTGCGCCGCGGTTTCCACTGTCCGCGCCGTGACGGCGATCTGATCGAGAGAGCTCCCGAATGCGACGAGACCGTAGCGCGACACCCGCCCGTATGTCGGCGTCAGGCCGACGACCCCACAGAACGCGGCCGGCTGGCGCACCGATCCCCCGGTCTCCGATCCGAGGGCCGCATCGACGGCGCCAACAGCCGTGAGGGCAACCGATCCCCCGGACGAACCACCCGGCACCAGGTCCGCTCGCTCCGGATGGCGCGCGCGGCCGAAGGCCGAATGTTCGGTGGACGAACCCATCGCAAACTCGTCGAGGTTTGTCTTGCAGGCGACCAACGCGCCGGCAGCCTTCAGCCGCAAGACTGCCGTCGCTTCAAATGGAGAACGATAGCCGGCGAGGATTCGGGAAGCGCAGGTCGTGGGATGCTCGAGCGTACAAATGTTGTCCTTGATGCCGATGATCAGACCCCGAACGGGTCCGGCCGAGCCGCCCCTGTCGACGGCGCTGGCTTGCTCGAGGAGAATGTCTCGGTCGAACGACACGACGGCATTCAAGCCATGGGCCGCCTCGATGCGCGCGGCCGCCCGCCTGGCCGACTGCAGGACACTCACTCAGGATCCAGCGCGTCGAGTTTGGGCACGACAAAGAGCCCGTCCCGGAATTCCGGCGCGTTCACACCCGGGGTTGGTGCCACCGAGGCTGGACGGACGGTATCCGGTCTCAGAGGCTGAGGCGCCGCGACGTCGGGTCCATCTGGCGTCACGGGCTCATCGGCGAACGCCTCGAGCTGCGAGATGTACTCCAGAATCTGCCGGATCTGATTCCGAAGTACCGGCAGTGTGTCCGGCTCGATGTCCAGCGCTGCGAGCTCCACGATACGATCGATGTCGTCGCGGTCCGGCATCACGCGCTCTCCCAATCCCGCTCGAGCCCGGCATACGCAACCAGCAGCTGCTTCGGTCCAACGTCCTCTTCATCAAATACGATGTGGACCTTGAGATCGCGCCCGACCCCGGAGATCCCCGTGATCGTTCCCGATCCAAAGCGCCGATGTCGCACGCGCTCTCCCTTCACGTAGCGCGGCACATCCTGTGAGAGCATTTCCGGCTCGTCCGTCTCGAACGCAATCCATTTGGAAGCCGCGCGTGACCGTCGATACCGGTCGTCACCGAACACGCTGCTGGTTTGGCGATCCTCGACGATGCCTGGCGGGATCGCATCGAGGAATCGCGATGGTGAACCAGGCATCAATTGCCCTGCGCGGCGGCGGGCGCGCGCCCACGTGAGATACACCCGGTCTTGCGCGCGGGTCACCGCGACGTAGGCCAGGCGCCGCTCCTCCTCTACGCCTTCTGCCGACTCGAGCGAGCGGCTGAGCGGGAACAGTCCGTCCTCGAGTCCGGCGATTACGACAATCGGCCACTCCAGTCCTTTGGCCGTATGCACGGTCATGAGCGTGACGCCATCCACGTTGCCGGTCTCGTTGTCACCAGGCGATGTGAGCGCTGCCGTTGCCAGGAAGCTTTCGAGCGGCGATTGCTCCGCGTCCTCTGGATCCTCGGACCAGTCGGCGGCCGCCGCGATCAACTCACGGACATTGTCCAGACGGTCGCTGCCTTCGTACCCCTCCTCCTTCAGGTGCGATTCGTAGTCGGTGCGTTCCAGGACTCGTTCCAACAGGGCCGCCGGGGTGGTGGCGGCGGCCTCATCCCGCAAGCCATCGATCATCGCCGCGAACTCCTGGAACCCACGCTTCGCATGAGGTCGGAGATCTACGATGCGGTCTGCGATGCGCGCGGTCGCCAGGAGCGGCTTCGACCACTGAGCCGCCGCGGCCTCGAGCACGGCAAGACTCGAGGTCCCGAGGCCGCGCTTTGGCACTTGCACGGCCCGCAGAAATGCCTCGTTATCCGCCGGGTTGACCACCATCCGCAGGTACGCCACGAGATCACGGACTTCGCGGCGGGCGTAAAAGCTCACGGCGCCGACCACGCGATAGGGCACGTTGGTGCGTCGAAACGCTTCCTCCAGCGCGCGGGACTGCGCGTTGGTGCGATAGAGCACCGCCATGTCCGAGAACGCACATCGGTCTGCCCCGACGCGCTCGCGCAATTCCCGCGCGACCCATTCGGCTTCGTCCCGCTCGTCGGCCGCCGCAAGGAGGACGACGGGTTCGCCGCCCGGGCGCGATGTGAACAGGGTCTTTCCGAGCCGCGCGCGGTTTGCTTCGATCACGCCGTTGGCCGCGTCCAGGATCACTTGACTCGAGCGATAGTTCTCCTCGAGCCGAACCAGTGTGGTGTTGGGAAAGTCGGTCTGAAAATCCAACATGTTCCGAATGTCGGCGCCCCGCCACGCATAAATCGACTGATCGTCGTCGCCCACCACACAGACATTCTCATGTGCCCGTGCGAGGTATCGCACCAAGAGGTACTGCGCCCGATTCGTGTCTTGGAATTCGTCCACAAGGATCGATTGGAACCGGCGCTGATAATGCTCCAGGCGATCCGGATGCTCCCGGAAAAGCGTGAGCGGATGGAGCAGCAAGTCGTCGAAGTCCATCGCGTTGGCGGTCGCGAGCGCTTTGTCGAGGTGGTGATAGACTTCCGCCGCCACCTTACTCAGGGGATCCTCGGCTGCCGCCGCCAATTCGTCGGGTGGCACCAAGCGATTCTTTGCGTGCGAGATAATCGATTGGACGTGACGGGGGGGGAACTTGCGGGGCGCATGGCCCAGCTGGCTCAGGATCCGGCGGATCAGGGCGAGCCGATCGTCTTCGTCGTAGATGGTGAACTGCGAGGTGAACCCCAGCCTGGCCGCCTCGCGCCGCAACATACGGGCGGACAGGGAATGAAAGGTCCCGATCCAGAGCCCGGCGGGGTCGCGTCCCAGGAGTGCGGCAACCCGTTTGCGCATCTCCCCTGCAGCCCGATTGGTGAACGTGACCGCGAGGATCCGTTCGGGGGCAAGCCCGTGCTCTTCGACCAAGTACGCGAGACGGGTCGTGAGCACCCGCGTTTTTCCCGAGCCCGCACCGGCCAACACCAGCAACGGCCCTCGCTCATGTTGCACTGCCTCACGCTGCGCCGCATTCAGGGCGCGGTCACGCGTCATCCGCACCGCCAGTCACCGGGATGTCCGCTCGAAACACGGCTCCGCGCTCGGACGGCATGTGCTCGAGCCGACCACCGTGCACGTCTTCGACGATGCGCCGTGCCAAAGCGAGTCCAATGCCCCACCCTCCCCGTTTGGTTGAAACTCCCGGCTCGAACACCTGGGAACGCACCTCGGGATCGATGCCGGGACCATCGTCGATCACCGTCAGCACCGCATGTTTCTGGTCGGCGTGCACCGCAATCGTCACGTTCCCTCCCTGGCCACTCAACGCATCGATGGCGTTCCGCACCAACGCCTCCAGGGCCCACTCCAGCAGGACGGGATCGGCCGGGACCATGGGCCCCGCGTTGGGCGCCTCGACTCGCACCACAACCGGGTTGGAGCGTTTGGGCAGACGGGGTGCGAAGTAGGCGGCAACCCGTTCGGCGAGCGCGCCCAACCCCACCTGGTCACGGCGCGCCGGCCGGCCGATGCGCTCGAATCGCTGGGCCACGCGCTCGAGCCGTTCCAGATCGCCGGCCAAATGACCTCCGACCTCGCGCGCCGCAGGGTCCGGGAGTTCGTTCAAGCGGTCCACCCAGGCTCCCGCACTCATGAGCGGCGTGCCGAGCTGGTGCGCGGATTCTCGCGCCATCGCGACCCAAATACGATCGCGATGCCGTTCCACGGCGGTCCGGTATGCCCACACACCGACGGCGACCGCCAGCACCAAGACGCCGAGTTGCAGACCGCGTAACCAATTCAACCGCCGCGCAACCGGCAGCGACCCGAAGTGAATGAGGCTGCCGTCCGACGCTCGCCGCGGCACGTTGATGCGATCGAGTTGTATGACGTGGCCCCGAATCGCGTCATCACCACCGGCGACCACATCGGGCGGGAGGTTGGCGTGCATCTTGGGGCGCCCGCTGGTATCGGTCACAACGATCGGCACACCCTCATGACGCAAACTCTCAGCCAATTTGAGCAACACATCGGTATCGGCCCCAGGTGTCGTATCGCCCAGGGCAGCAATGATCTCCGAATAGCGCTCTGAACTCTCCCGCGCTTCATGCCTGAGGTGGGAGGCGATATCCCATGCTTGTCGTAACGAGAGCCCGCTGAACACCAGGACGAGGGCGAGGACGGTCTTGAGACCGTGGCGTTGTAACCACCGCCTGACTCTACGACCCACCATCGGGAGTGAGACGCTCCTCGCCAAAGTACGGAACGAGCTGACCCGGAATTCGCACCGAGCCATCCGGTTCCTGGTTGTTTTCGAGCAGAGCCACGATCAGGCGCGGGAGCGCCACGCCCGACGCATTCAGCGTATGGACGAACATTGGCTTTTGGCCCGCGGCCGGCCGGTACCGAATGTTTGCCCGCCGTGCCTGAAAATCCGTGAACGTGCTGGCGCTGGACACTTCGAGCCACGCGCCCACACCGGCCGCCCACACCTCCACATCGTAGGTCTTCGCGCTGGCGAACCCCAGGTCACCCGTCGCCAGCACGACGACGCGGTACGGGAGTTCGAGACGTCGTAAAACTTCCTCGGCATGGCACAGCAACGCCTCGTGGTCGGCCGGGGAATCCTCGGGGCGTGTGATCTGCACCAGCTCGACCTTGTCGAATTGATGCACGCGGAGAATCCCACGAGTGTCCTTTCCATGCGCGCCAGCCTCTCGACGGAAGCACGGCGTGTACGCCGCATACTTCTTCGGCAGCTCGTCCGCACTCAGGATCTCGCCGGCATGGAGATTGGTGACGGGTACCTCGGCGGTGGGGACCAGGAACAACCCATCGGTCGTCACGTACATCTGGCCTTCGAGGTCCGGGAGCTGCCCGGTCCCCCGCGCCGCGGCCTCGTTGACCAGGAGCGGTGGCGCCACCTCCACGTATCCGTGGTCCTGGGTGTGCAAGTCGAGCATGAACGCGACCAAGGCACGCACCAGACGGGCTCCCTTCCCGACAAAGACCGGAAACCCACTTCCGGTCATGCGCGCACCGCGCGGAAGGTCGAGAATGCCCAACGTTGCGCCGAGATCCCAGTGCGGCAGCAGCGTAAACGCGTGATCCGCGATCTTGCCCCATTCGCGAACCACCTCGCTGGCCGAAGCGTCTCCAGTGGGCACCTCGTCCAACGGGAGATTCGGTACCTGCAAGAGGGCGTCTTCCAGCTCGACAGCGACCGTGCCCAGCTCGCGGTCGAGCCGCTTGATGTCGGTGCTCACGGCTTTGAGGCTCGCCGTCAACGCCGTTACATCGCCCCGCTCCTTCTTGATGCGAGCAACTTCTTCGGACGCCTTGTTTCGTTTGGCTTTTAGCGTTTCCACCTGCGTGAGGATCGAACGACGGCGCTCGTCGAGCGACACGAGTGCGTCAACCGTTTCCGGCGACGTTGTCCCCCGACGCGAGAGACCGGCCCGAACCACCTCCGGCGACTCACGTATCAATCGGATGTCGATCACGCGATTAGGACGTTGGGATCCCCGGCTCGAGGTTCAGATATCCACAGTTCACGTCGACCAGCAGCTCGAGCGTGATGGTGCGCTCGGACTGATTCACGTCGAGCACGTGAAACTTGCCGAACCGAGGGAGCGCACCCAAGAACGAGCAGAATAGCGAGGAGCTTCGCGAGCGCGCGGCAAACACGGTGCCGCGCGTAACGACCAAGGCGCTGTCGACTACGTAGTCATCGCGTGGCGCCCTTCGCAGCTCGTCGAACGTTTGATCGCGTTTCTGCACCCCCGCCCCCGCCGAGATACCGAGCGCATCGGCCGGGTAGATGAGCGCCGCACCCAGCGAGTCGATATCGAACGCGATGTCGAAAATCTCCCCTTGATCTGTGCGAACGAGCGCGAGATCGACCATGTCGTACCCGCTGGGCGAGGCAATTGAGGTGCCTCGCAGAGCGAACATGGTGACGGTGTCGACGCGATTCACCACCGTGGCGGGCGGCAGGCCGAGGTCCCCGCCGCAGGCGGACGCCGCGTAGAGAACGGTGCAGGTGCCGGCGGTCAAACAAAAGCCGGCAAACGAGATACGTGTCATGTGTGCGTTGAAGATTAGTGGCCCGCCGAAACATGGTCAACTGCATCGGATTCGCTTGACTTCAATCTTGGCCCCGTCTAGCTTGGCCGCCATGGCGACGATTCGTGAACTCGTACAATCGCTCGCGGAACGAGACGGGGTCGACGCCGTGGTGGTCCTCGGACCCGACGGCATCCCGATCGATTCGGCGGGCTCCGATACGGTAGCCGCCACCATCGCCGCCATGATTCCGCGCGCCGTGTCGGCATACCGGGACCTGGGACAAGCGGCAGGCCGCGGTGCGTTCAGCTCGGGAGTCGTCGAGTATGATGACGGGCTGCTTGTGATTTGCCAGTTGCGC
>JBFHWR010000065.1:0-14376 GCA_041599395.1 Gemmatimonadales bacterium
ATGAAGCGGATAGGCATCGAGGGGATCTACCTTGGAGGGTGGGCCACCTCGGCCAAGGGGTCGATTTCGGAAGACCCCGGTCCCGATCTCGCCAGCTATCCGCTGAGCCAGGTGCCCGACGAGGCGGCGCCCCTGATACGCGCACTGCTGACCGCCGACCGCAACCAACGGTACGCCCGATCGCGCATGACCGAAGCGCAGCGGAAGGACACGCCTGAGTACGATTACCGTCCGTTCATCATCGCCGACGCGGACACCGGCCACGGTGGGGACGCCCATGTCCGGAACCTGATTCGCCGCTTCGTGGAAGTGGGGGTGACCGGGTACCACATCGAGGACCAGAAGCCCGGACTCAAGAAGTGCGGACACCAGGGCGGGAAGGTGCTGGTCCCGTGCGATGAGCAAATCAAGCGGTTGAACGCTGCGCGGTTCCAGCTCGATATCATGAACGTCGCAGGGATCATCGTCGCCCGGACCGACGCGGAGTCTGCCACGCTGCTCGACGGGCGGGGGGACGAGCGAGACCATCCGTTCATCCTCGGTGCCACCAACGTGGATCTACCGACGTACAAAGCCGGGTTTCTCGCGATCCTACGGAAGTTTTTCGAGGCCGGCATCGACAGCATCCGAGGACATCTGCTATTCGCGCTGTCGGATAGTGAGTACGAGCAGGCATATGCCTGGCTCGATCGGAGCGGTGTCTCCGCAGTCCTCGAGGAAAGCGTTGCGACCTTCAAGCGCGGCAACGGCGCCCCGATCGACGGGACTCTAGACAAGGTCGTCAATCGGTATCTCGAAGCGTGGCAGGCCCAGGCAGGTCTCAAGACCTATGGTCAGGCGGTCGCCGACGTCATGGAATTCCGCCAAGCGGAGGGAGACCAGTTTGACATGAGTGTCGAAGAATGGCAGGCGTTTGCATCACGCGCTTCCTTCTTCGAGGCAAGGGAAAAGGCCAAGTCGCTAGGCATCAGCATCATCTGGGACTGCGAGCATTGCAAGACGCCCGAAGGCTATTACCAGATCAGAGGAGGCATCGAATACGCCATTGCCAAATCGCTTGCGGCCGCGCCGTTTGCCGATCTTCTCTGGATGGAAACCAAGACGGCAGATCTCAAGGACGCGAAGCAGTTTGCCGATGCGATTCACGCCGAGTTTCCCGACCAGATGTTGGCCTATAACCTCTCTCCCTCGTTCAATTGGGACACCACGGGGATGAGTGATGACGAGATGAAGCAGTTTCCCGTTGAGCTGGGCAAGATGGGATTCGTGTTCAACTTCATTACGTACGGCGGGCATCAAATCGACGGACGCGCCGCCGAGGAGTTTGCCGCAGCCCTCAAGTTGGACGGCATGCTGGCCCTGGCGCGGTTGCAGCGGAAGTTCCGGTTGGTTGACTCGCCATACAAGACACCGCAAACCCTCGTTGGGGGACCGCGGATGGATGGCGCGCTGGTGGCGTCTTCCGGTCGGACTGCCACAACCAAGGCGATGGGCAAAGGATCGACGCAGTTCCAGCACCTGGTGCAGACCGAGGTACCGACGAAACTGCTCGAAGAATGGCTCGAGATCTGGGCGACGTGTCACCGCCTGTCCAGCGCGCCGCACGTCAAGCTCCGCCCCAACCCAGCGGGCTCCGAGCTACTCGAGCTCAAGATCCAGAACGGCGATACGTTGGCCAACATCGTCTTTGCGCCGATTCAAGACCGACGCGGCCGGACGATCCTCTCGGTGCGGGATCAGAACACGTTCGACACGTCATTGAGGAGAAAGCGCCTGATGACGTTGAACCATGCGTTCTTGATTCATCGATACAAGGCAGACTCGGTGCACTACGTGAGCCCGACCGAAGACAATCAATACCAGGCTCAGAAAATGAAGGAGCAGGGTCTGTATACGGAGGTGTACGACGAGGTCGGCGGGATCATCGTCGCAAATGTCAATCCAGCGAGCATTGCACGCTTGGTCGAGCCCGATCGCAAGGCGCTCGAAGATCTGATCTACAAGCGGAAGTCCCAAGCCGCCTGACGACCGCGGCATCGATTGGTTGGTGCCGCTCTGTTCCCGAAGGGTCAAAGGCCACTACGGACCGCGCACGAATGTGCACCGTGGTGGCCTTCAGTATGTCTGTAGCATGCCCTCGTGCATGTTCTCGATCACGATGATTCGGTGAACCGCCGCCAGATCGACGCGCGTCGACGAAGGGTTCGGCCGGAGAGCGCTGCGCTGCGCGCTGTTTTCGACTTGTCCGCGGTCAAAGTCATCGGACTCCTCTCGAGGTCGCGGCGGGCAGCGGCGCTCTTATTTGGAAGCAGGAATCGAGGAGTACTGGACGGTGGACGTCGCTGCGCGACTCAGGTTCCAGCCTTTTTTTTTGACCGGCTGGGCTGACCAGCCGAACCCGTCACCCCACTATCGAGGCACTTTGGCAGCGCGAAATACGATGCCAAGTGTCCCAAACTCCGCCGCACTCGACTGCTGCGGAGCGCCGGCAAACACGTCGTCGCGCCATGTGACCTCGAACCCGGTGAACCCAGCCGCTTCAACGACGGCGCCGAGCTCTGCCTCCAGCAGAGCACCGGCAATTCAGCCGGTCCAGAGGTCGATGTTCTCCTTGGCGTTCTCCGGGACGGCGCGCTCGACCAGAATATCGGCAATCTGAATCCGGCCGCCTGGGCCGAGCACCCGAGCCATTTCCTCGAGGGCCTGTTTCTTGTTCGGCATCAGGTTGAGCGAGCCGTTGGAGATGACAACATCCGCCCAGCCGTCGGGGACCGGTAAATCCTCACCGTACCCGGCACGGAACTCTACGTTGGCAATCCGGGCCTCGGCCGCACTCTCGCCGGCCTTTTCGAGCATCTCGCGGGTCATGTCGACGCCAATCACCTGCCCACCAGGCGCGACCATCCGCGCCGCGATCAAGCTGTCGATGCCGGCGCCGCACGCGACGTCAACGACTCGCTCGCCGGTGTGGAGCACGCCAAGGCTGAACGGATTCCCGGTCCCCGCAAAGGACTCGATCGACTTCTCAGGAACGCCATCCAGCCACTCGTCACGATACCCGAGGCGCTGGGCGTGTGGTCGACCGGTATGAAAGTGAAACCCGCGGCCCGGGTCGCACGCGACGGCCCGATATTCCTCTTGGATCGCTTCACGGAGTTGGCCGATGTCGACTCGTGGAGGAGCGGTCATATCGCCTCCTTACACATACCACCGACCGTGGCTGTGGGTCGATTCGTTGGTGCGCATCCAAGATGTGACGGTTTGGCGCGGAGCGCCAGCTTGATGCGGAAGACCTGGCTACCGGCGAGTCCTCTTTATGGCGGCATCGCTCAGCGGGGCGCGGCGGCGATATGCGCGGACACCCCAGGCGAACGTACCGCCCTGATGGCATGGCTCGAAGCCGGCCGCCGTCAGGACCGCGTTCCACCGGCGCTCGGGATGGACAAACGTACGGAACGGGTTGTGTCCGAGCGCACGAACGCGGTTCTGCAGCCAAAAGGCCAGCCGGACGTACCAACGCTCACGAGGGTAACTGAGTGCGAGGAAGTGGCTGCATTTGCCGGCGGCAGCGTGGAGTAGCGAGCGATAGTCGGCGTAACAGCACACCACGCGGTCCAGGGTCACGGCATCCGCAGCCGACAATTCGCCCGCTCGCTCTACGAAGTCGCCGTGAACGAACCGCACCGCCTCTGAGTGATTCCGAAGCGCCGTCTCCTGCCGCGCCGCCTCGATGTAGGCGCGAGAGATCTCGACGTGTGTCGCCTGGGTGAAGTCCGCGCAGAGGAGTTCATGGTGGAGCACGCCGATGCCTGCCCCGATGTCCAGCAGCGTTCCTCCCCGCGGACCGGAGCGGCGGACGACCTCGATGAGGATACGGGTCGACGGATCCGGTCCCTTTCGCCGGTAGCGGCTAAGATTGGACTTCGCCATCCGATCGCTGAATTGCCGCTCGAATGAGCCGCAATCACAGCAGCCCATTCTCCGACCCCTGCGTCACCGACGTCTGACACCGCACACGGAGTGAGGCACGAGGGCGAGGCGGCCGGCTCACCCGCTCACCGACAGGCAGGCTGCAGCGATCTCCTGGATATGGCGGTGGTCCGTACCGCAGCAGCCGCCCAACACGTTGATGTGATCGAAGTCGTCCCTCAGCCTGGCGTACTGCGCACCCAGTTCCGCGGGGTTCCCCGCATCCAACTCCTCCGCCTCGTCGAGCTCGGCATGGCTCATCGTCGATGCATTCGCGCGAATCCCTCGTATTCGCCGAGTCCACGGCTTGGAGCCGTCGAGCACATGCTGGAAATGGGTAGGATGTGCGCAGTTGATCATGTAGTACTCCGGAGTCTGGTCGGTCGCAGTATCTACTGACGCGATGGCATCTCCAAGATCTTGGCCACTCGGCAACCTTCCGTCTGTCTCTACGGTGAACGAAATCACAACCGGCATGCCTGCAGTCCGCGCCGCGCGCGTGATGCCGATTGCTTCGTCTGCATACGTCATCGTAATCGCCGTGACCATGTCTGCGTTCGTCTCGGCGAAGGTCTCGACTTGGGCCGCATGGTAGTGCTCCGCCTCATCGGCTGACATCATCAATGCTGGATTGTATCCGTCGCCCCGAGGCCCGACGCATCCGCTGATCACCATTGGCGTGCGTTCGCTCTCCAATTCCCGCCGCAGTTCCGTCAGGAGCTCGATGGCTTTTCGGTTTGCCTCGACCAGGGTGCTATTGGAATAACCGAGTTTGTCGCCCCAATCCTGGCTCGCTCGCCACGTGGCACTTTCGAAGATGAACCCGACATCTGATGCCGTTGCGATGGATGCGTGGGTGCGAAAATACCGAAGCAGTGCCTCGCGTCCCTCATCGTCTTTCAGGAGATCGAACGCCGCGAAATAGGGCAGATCGAGCCCATCATGAAAGATCAGTGTCGTTTCGATACCACCGTCCGTGAGAAACAGATCGCCGGACAACTGCGGTAACGCGTTTCTGTATGTCGCCATGAGTCCGCTCCTCGTCGGCGTGTATGGCTTGAAGCTATTGCGCCGTGACAGCCGGCGGGAGAGGAGGGTGAGAGTGGCGATTGGCGATTGGACAGTGGCGAATGAAAGTAGATGAGCGTAGGAGGGTCCATTCTCCAATCGCCAATCTCCAATCTCCAATCTCCAATCTCCACTCCTCTGGCCCAGGCTCTCATTCGGCCGTATTTTTCGAGGTTAGCCACACCAAGGCTACTTGCCGGGTAACAGGCCCTCCACACCTGACGACCCGGATTTGCCCACACTGAGCCGATACCGCTGGCTGCGAGGTGAGGCAGGTATGAGAAGAGTCCCGTTCACGCTGGGTTACAGTGCCCTTCTGTTCGTCGGCGTGGCGTGCCAAACCGGAGGCGCCGCCCGCGGACCCGCCCTGGCCGCGACACATGACGATGCGGACGCCATTCCGGCCGATGCGCACAATGCGGTGATCAAGCAGTACTGCGTGCTGTGCCACAACGATCAGATGTTGACCGGGAACTTGAGCCTTGCAGCGGTTGACGTGACACGGGCCGAGCAAAGTGCCGAGGTCGTGGAAAAGATGATCCGGAAACTGCGGGCAGGGATGATGCCTCCTCCCGGCATGCCGCGACCACGCTCCGACACGTTGGCATCCTTGGTGAACACGCTCGAGATGCGGCTCGACCGCGTGGCATCCACGAGTCCCAATCCCGGCAGACGGACCTTCCAACGCCTCAATCGAGCAGAGTACGCCGCTTCGATCCGAGATCTGTTGGGACTGGACGTCGACGTCAGCGCATTTTTGCCGCTCGATACGAAGAGCGCCAACTTCGACAATATCGCCGACGTCCAAATGCCATCGGCTACCCTGGTGGAGGGGTACCTTCGGGCCGCGGGACACATCAGCCGTCTCGCCGGGGGCGATCCGCATGCCGACCCCGGTTCGACAACCTATCGCGTCGCGCGGACGGCATCGCAGAAAGAGCGCGTGGAGGGAGCGCCGTTCGGCACGCGCGGCGGCATTTCAGTTGTCCACAACTTCCCGGCCGACGGCAAATATGTCTTCCAGGTGATGCCTCATGCATCGCCTGAAGGCGAACTGTTCGGGCGGACGGCCAGCAACGAGCAGATCGAGGTATCGATTGATGGCGAGCGGGTCGCCGTGGTGCGGCTCGACCGCTGGATGTCCGAATCCGATCCGAACGGCATGACCTTGGTGACGGATTCGATCGACGTACGAGCAGGACCGCATCGTGTCACGGCCGCATTCATCCGGCAATTCGAAGGACCTGAGGACGACCTGATCATGCCGATTGATCACACGCTGGCCGATACGCAGATCGGATTGGGATACGGGGTAACCACGCTGCCGCATTTGCAGCGGTTTTCGATCGTGGGACCGTTCCAGGTCACAGGAATCTCCGACACGCCAAGCCGGCGAACGATCTTTTCGTGCCGTCCTACGGCGGCAGACGAAGCCCGCCCGTGTGCCGAGCGGATCATCTCGCGTCTGGCGCGCCAGGCGTATCGGCGACCGCTTCACCCGAGTGACGTGAGCAGTCTGCTGGCCTTCTATGACCAGGGCGCCGCCGACGGCGGCTTTGAGTACGGGCTCCGCACAGCGCTCCAGGCACTCCTGGCGAGCCCGCATTTCCTGTTTCGACTCGAGCAGACGCCACGCGACGTAGATCCCGGCGAGGTGTACCGCATCGGCGACGTGGATCTCGCTTCCCGGCTGTCGTTCTTCGTATGGGGCACACCGCCGGACCGGGAACTGGTCGCGCTCGCCGATCGCGGAACGCTCTCGCGACCTGCAACGCTCGATCGACAAGTCGAGCGCATGCTGGCGGACCCGCGAGCGGCTGGGCTTGCAACCCGATTTGCAGCGCAATGGCTCCGGCTCCAGGACTTGGAAAAAGTCCATCCCGACGCTCTCACCTTCCCATACTTCGACCACAAGCTCGCCGAAGCCATGCAGCGGGAGACAGAGTTGTTCTTCCACGATCTCGTCCGTGAGGACAAGAACGTCCTCGAGTTGTTCACTGCCGATTACACGTTCGTCAACGAGCGTCTGGCGCGGCACTACGGTATCCCGGGTGTGACAGGAGACCATTTCCGGCGCGTCACGTATCCGGACGACACGCGGAGGGGAATCCTCGGACATGGCAGTGTGCTGACGCTCACCTCACACGCGGATCGGACGTCTCCTGTGCTCCGGGGGAAGTGGGTCATGGAGGTCCTCCTGGGGACCCCGCCCCCGCCACCACCGCCAAATGTTCCCGATCTCGAAGCCACCGAGGGAGCCAAGGATGGACGGTTCCTCACGACGCGGGAGCGCATGGAGCAGCATCGCGCAAATCCCGTGTGTCACTCGTGTCACCAGTTCATGGACCCGATCGGACTTGCGCTCGACAACTTCGACGTCACCGGAAAATGGCGCATCAAAGAGAACGGCGTCCCCTTGGACACGCGGGGGAAACTCTACGACGGCACGCCGGTCAGCACCCCGGCTGAACTGCGCGACGCGTTGCTCAGTCGCCCCGAAGCGCTCATACGAAATTTCACGACAAACCTGATGGCATATGCGCTGGGACGGCGAGTTGAGTACTTCGACATGCCGGCCGTGCGCCAGATCGCGCGAGATGCGCGGGCACGCGGCAATCGCATGTCGGCGTTCATCCGCGGCGTGGTGCAAAGCCCGGCGTTTCTCATGAGCCGCGCCGAGGGCGCGGTTGCCGAAGGCAGCGAAAGCCAGTAGGGGGTACCGGACTGTCCTGAGAACCGAGGAGATCGACGGTAATGGAATTCATCACAGGTAAGTACATCCCGCGGCGCACGTTCCTCCACGGCATCGGAACGACCGTAGCGCTCCCCCTGTTGGACGCGATGCTGCCCACGCGCCTGCTGGCGAGACGGCCCGTAGTCGGCGACGCGACACGGCTCCTGTGCATCGAACAGGTCCACGGCGCGGCGGGCTGCAACGAGCTTGGTGCATCCTTGCACCTGTGGGCGCCAGAGGTGGTGGGCCGCGACTTCGATTTGACGCCGAGCAGTCTCCGTCCGCTCGACCCATTTCGCGATTACCTCACAATCATAAGCAACACGGATTCGAAGATGGCGGAGGCGTACTCCCCGGAAGAGATCGGAGGCGATCACTTTCGGTCGAGCGCCGTCTTCCTCACACAGGCCCACCCAAAACAAACTGAGGGATCCGACGTACACGTCGGGAAGTCGCTGGATCAATACTACGTGGAGAAGATCGGTCAAGATACGCCGATGCCGTCGATGCAGTTGTGCATCGAAAACGTTGATCAAGCCGGAGGGTGCGCATACGGATACGCCTGTGTGTACACGGACACGATCAGCTGGGCATCTCCCACGGAGCCGCTCCCGATGGTGCGCGATCCGCGCGCGGTGTTCGAGCAACTGTTCGGCGCCGGCGGCACTCCGGAACAGCGCGCCGCTCGCCGCAAGACCGACCGGAGTATTCTCGATTGGGTGATGGATGAGATGGCAGGCCTCCGCCGGCAGTTGAGCCCAGGCGACCGCCACCGTCTCGATCAGTATGCAGACAACATCCGTGAGGTGGAACAACGCATTCAACGCATCGAGGCGCATAACCTGAGCGGCGAACAGCGGGCGTTGCCGCAAGCACCTGCCGGCGTGCCGGATTCCTTCGAAGAACATGTCAAGCTGATGTTCGACCTGCAGTTGCTCGCATTCACGTCCGACATCACGCGTGTCTTCTCATTCAAAATGGGACGCGACGCCTCCGCACGCGTCTTCCCAGACAGTGGCGTTACCACGCCGTTCCACTCGGCTTCGCATCACGGCGGGCGGGAGGAGCGCGTCAAAGCGTTCGCCAAGATCAACGAGTATCACGTATCGATGCTCCCCTACTTCCTCGAGCGACTCCAGAACACCGTGGAAGGTGATGCGACACTGTTGGATAAGACTTTGGTGGTGTATGGGTCCGCGATGGCGGACAGCAACCTGCACAACCACCGCCGGTGTCCGCTCTTCCTCGCCGGCGGGGCAAACGGGAAGCTGGAAGGCGGCGTGCACCTCCGCGCCGACGACGGCACACCGATGGCGAACGTCATGTTGAGCCTGCTGCACAAGCTGGGCGTCGATGACGTCTCGAGCTTCGGCGACAGCACCGGCGAGTTTTCGTTCGCGGCACCGCCGTCGAGCACCGGTCTCTAGACACTGGAGACAACCATGCGTGGCGCACTCCGCATGAATATGGTCGGCGTTCTGTGTGTGACGCTGGCCGTCGGCATATCCAGACCCGATTCGCCCGTCGCCGACGCGGCGCATGCAAGGGATCTCGAGAGGGTCCGCTCGTTGCTCCGCGACGGAGCCGACGTCAACGCCGCGCAAGGCGACGGCATGACGGCACTCCACTGGTCGGCGTTGAACGGCGACGTCACGATCATGCGTGTTCTCCTCTACGCAGGCGCCGCCGTCGAACCCACGACGAGACTGGCCGGCTACACGCCGCTGCACCTGGCAAGCCAGGCGGGAAACGGGGGCGCGGTCCGCACGTTGCTGGAGGCGGGCAGCGACACGAAGACTCAAACAACAACGGGCGTCATGGCGATGCATTTTGCGGCTCATGCGGGAGCGCCCGAACCCATTCAGGCGCTGATCGAACACGGGGGAGACGTCAATGCCGGGGACTCGCATTCGGGTCGGACACCCTTGATGTTTGCCACGGCCCGCGGCGCGACCGACGCCATGGAAACGCTGTTACAGGCTGGGGCAGATGTGTCGCTCGTAACGGCCGTTGTCGATTACCCGGAACGGTCACGAGCCGATGCCGCCGAGCGACGACAGCGGGAGCGATTGATTGCAGCAACCAAACCACAGCAGGAGCGTCCGGCGGAGGCGCGTGCGGCCGGAGCACGTCGAGCCGTTCGTGACACCGCGGCGGCGGCGCCACCGGACAGCGCACGTGTGCCTTCGGACACTACTGCGACACCGCCGGATTCGTCTGCGGCGCCTCCCGACTCTCTCGTGCAGCCACCCGAAGAACCCGACTCACTCACCCGTCCCGAGACGCCCGCGGCCACGGCGGACACGACACGTCCCCTCTCCTACACGGATCTCGTCGGAAAACAGGGAGGAATGACCGCGCTCCATTACGCGGCGCGTGACGGCCGTGAACGTGCGGTGCACCTCCTGTCGACCGCGGGAGCCGACATCAACCAGACGACGCTGGGAGACGGATCAACCGCCTTGCTGGTGGCGATCATCAACGGTCATTTCGATCTGGCGATGCAGCTCCTGGAAATGGGGGCCGACCCCAATATTGCAAGCGAAGACGGCGCAGCCCCTCTGTTCGCGACGCTCAACAACGAGTGGGCCCTGCGAACCTGGTATCCCCAACCGACGGCATCGCGCCAGCAGAGTACCAGCTACCTCGAGCTGATGGAAGCACTCCTCGCGGCCGGGGCGGATCCCGACGCACGCTTGAAGACACACATCTGGTACGCCGCCTACAATGCGGGAAGGATGGGGGTAGACTTTGCCGGCGCGACGCCGCTCTGGCGCGCAGCATACGCAACCGATGTCCAGGCCATGCGCTTGTTGGTGTCCTATGGCGCCGATCCGAACATTCGGACGACCAAGCCCGCGAGCCGTCCGCGAAGGCAGGATACGACCCGGACGCGGGGCAGCACGGAAACCGAGGAAGATCCCTCCGGGTTGCCGCCCACGCCGGTCGGCGGGCCGGCGGTCCACCCCTTGCACGCCGCGTCCGGCGTGGGGTACGGAACCTCTCGGGTCGGACAGCAACATCGCCACGTGCCCGACGGCTGGCTTCCCGCCGTGCAGTACCTGGTGGATTCGCTCGGCGTCGACGTGAATGTGAGAGACCACGAAGGGTACTCGGCAGTGCATCATGCGGCTGCGCGGGGAGACAACGCGGTGATTCAGTTCCTGGTCGACCGGGGCGCCGACGTCATGTTTGTAAGCCGTCGTGGGCAGACCACGGTCGACATGGCAAACGGCCCGCAGCAACGTGTGCAGCCGTTTCCCGAGACCATTGCCCTGTTGGAGAGCCTAGGGGCAAACAACAACAACAACTGTTTGTCGTGTTGAATAGGACGCTTGGGTGGACGCGATGTGCGAGAGCGGGCCGGGATGCCCATCTTGGGCCAACTCCCTGACAGCACTACCCACCCCCCTCGGAGTCGTCCGGCGAGGGACATCCCGACCCGCTTTGCGCATGGCGTCTCTCGCATTTCGTCATCGCTGGTCATCTGATATCCCGCGTCCTTCGTCCACTGTCCGTCGCTCCCGTCGTTTAGAGAAAACCGCCATCCGCCGGAGATAAGCCATGCACTACGTCAGTCGTTCCCTCCTTGCGTTCGTTGCAACGGTCACACTCGCGCCGAGTCAAATGGTGGCCCAGGATACCACTGCCCTGACTGAAGCGCTGTCGCACATCGAGTGGCGGCATATCGGACCGGTGAACATGGGCGGCCGGGTGTCGGCAATTGTCGGCGTTCCCGGTGATCCCAAGACGTTTTGGGTCGGTGGTGCCGACGGAGGCGTCTGGAAGACTACCAACGGGGGAACGACGTTCGAAGGCCAGTGGCAGGACGCGGAAGCCTACTCGGTGGGCGCGCTCGCTGTTGCGCCCTCGGACAAGCACGTGATCTGGCTTGGATCGGGAGAGGGTGATCCGAGGAATTCGGTGTCGTACGGGCTCGGCGTGTGGCGCTCGACCGATGGTGGAAGCACGTGGACCCATCTGGGACTCAGAGACACTGAGCGCATCAAGCGCATCGTCGTGGACCCACGCGACCCCGACGTCGCGCTCGTCTGCGCCCTCGGCCACGAGTGGGGACCGAACGAAGAGCGCGGCGTCTTCAAGACCACAGACGGCGGTGCGACCTGGACCAAGGTCTTGTACATCAACCAAGACACCGGGTGTTCCGACCTCGATCTGGACCTGTCCAACCCTCGCAACGTCTACGCGGGGATGTGGACGTTCAGGCGGAGACCCTGGCGGTTTGACGAAGGCGGGAAGGAAACGGCCCTCTACGTGTCGCGCGATGGCGGCGACACCTGGAAGAAGATCACGACGACGCCCAAGGAGCCGATGGCGCGCATCGGCATCAGTGTCGCGCAGTCACGCCCGAGCACGGTGTACATGGTCACGGAGTATCCCAGAGCCGGTACGCTGTTTCGCTCCGACGACTACGGTGAGCGGTGGACCAAGGTGAACGACGAGCGCAACATCAATTTCCGCCCGTTTTACTACTCGGACGTGTTTGTCGACCCGAGCGACCACGAAACCGTCTACAGCCTTTCAGGTGGCCTCTATAAATCGACGGATGGAGGCAAGAACTTCGAGCGGATTGGCCGAAGTGTGCACGGCGACCACCAATCAATCTGGATCGACCCAGCGGACGGCGATCATGTTCTCTCAGGCAGCGACGGGGGAATGCAGGTGAGTTACGATGGTGGCGCCAGCTTTCACATCTTCCGCAACTTCAGTCTTGCGCAGTACTACCACGTGTTCGTGGACGACCGCGACCCTTATTACGTCTGCGGTGGATTGCAGGACAACGGTAACTGGTGCGGTCCGTCCCAGACCAACGAACCGCGCGGCATCATGGCGGGTGAGTGGTACACGGTGAGCGGCGGTGACGGTTTTTACACCGTCCCCGTGCCTGGCCAGCCCAACCTCGTCTACTCGAATGCGCAGGGAGGATACTTCAGAATCACCGACACGAAGTCCGGTCAGACCCGTTCCATCGAGCCGCACCCGTGGATGGTCGGCTCCCAAGGGCAAGGGATGTTCCAAGCCAAGTATCGGTTCAATTGGGACGCACCCATCTACATCTCACCGCACGACGCGAGCACCGTGTATTGGGGCGGTAACGTGCTGTTCCGCAGTCGCGACTACGGGTACACGTGGGACGTCATCAGTCCGGACCTCACCACAAACGACCCGGAGAAGCAGCGCGACTCGGGCGGTGAGGTCTACAACGACAACACGGCCGCCGAGTTTCATACGACGATACTGACCGTAGCGGAATCACCAGTCGAGCGTGGCGTCCTGTGGGTTGGCACGGATGACGGCAACGTGCAGATCAGCCGGGATGACGGAGCCACGTGGACAAATGTGCGCGACCGCGTACGCGGACTCCCTGCTGAGACGTGGATCGGGAATATCGAAGCTTCATCCACTGAGCGCGGCACCGCGTTCATGGCAGTGGACAACCATCGACTCGACGATTTCACACCTCACGTGTACGAGACGCGTGATTATGGGCGCTCGTGGCGCGACCTGTCCGCCGGGCTGCCGCAGGACGATTACGTCAAAGTCATTCGGCAGCACCCTGACAACCCGAACCTCTTATTCGTGGGAATGGACCGGGGAATCTTCGCGTCCTGGGACCGCGGTGTAACCTGGGTCAGTATCCGTGGCAACCTCCCGAGAGTCTCGGTGCGCGGTATCCGGATCCAACCCCAGTACAACGATTTGGTCATCGGCACCCACGGGCGGGGCGCTTGGATTCTCGACGATATCCAGCCCCTTGTCGAGTTGGCCGACGCCCTCGACAAAGACGTTCATGTCTTTACCGCTCGGACCGCAACCGCGTGGGAGCGCTGGAGCCGGGGAAGCAACCTCGGCGAAAGCGTTTTCAGTGGAGAGAATCCCCAGTCCGGCGCCTGGATTCACTTCTACCTCTCACAGGCCGCCGCCGCGCGCGTCGAAACCCCGCAAGAAACAGACAATGGGGACGAAGACTCGAACGCATTGCCGCGGGCCGGCCGCGCCAACGGCGGCGTGACCGTTCGTATTACCGACGCAAGCGGCACCCTCGTCAACGAGTTCACACATCGAGATGCGCGAGCGGGAATCAACCGGGCCGTGTGGAATCTCACCTGGAAAGGCCCCGACCCGATTCCCGGGCAACAGCAGGGTGGCGGCGGTGGCTTCTTCAACTTCGGGTCACAGGGTCCTCCCGCTGTTCCCGGAACGTACACCGCGACAGTTGTCGCGGCCGGTCAGGAACTCGCAACCACTTTCCAGCTTCGTGGGGATCCAAACGTGGCAGCGACCGCGGCGGATTACGACGCCCGCTTCACGGCGGCCATGCGGGTTCGTGACCTCCAGAGCCAGCTCAACCGCATGGTTGGCACGATGAACGACGTGACTGAACAGCTCGACGGGCTGGTGAAGTCGATCGACGGCAAGGACCTGGCAAACGAGCGCGACATCCGCCAGAAGGCTGCGGAGGCGAAGAAACAACTTGCCGCGCTGTCCGGCGAGGTGCGGCGGCCAGAAGGCAGTATGAACTATCGTGACTGGCCGAGACTGATCGAGCAGCTCCGCTTTGTGGGACGTGGCATCCAGGGGCC
>JBFHWR010000066.1:0-13954 GCA_041599395.1 Gemmatimonadales bacterium
ACAGCCCCCACGTAGCCTTGCCCGCCTTGCCGCGCAAAGAGAACAGCTCCACCGACTCTTGTTCCGACAGATACCCGAGTTCACGCGCCACGATGAGCGCGTACGCCACCTCGGCTAGTGAACTAATGCTCATATCGAGGAAACGGCGAAACTCTCGTGCCCCACGCCGTGCCGATCTTTCGGCAATGTTGGCCGCGGCCGAGAATGCCGCGCGGCGGATCTGAGACGTGAGACCGTACTTCTCTTCTTCAGGAAACGCCTTGGATGCCTTGTACACGGCGAGCACCAGCCGATGACATAGCTGCCACGCTTCGAATCGCTCAAACGGCACCATCTCGGGCAGATTACCAGCAGGCACTTGCTGGGACGTCACCATCTCGCTGCTGGTCGGAATCCCTTCAACGCGCTTCGGACGGGAGGACATTAGGCCATCGAACTACGTCCGCCATACCGCCCGACCGCCTGCCCGCCAATGAAAAAGCGCACCCACAGGGCGCGCTTTTTTGTTATGGGCCAGGGTAGAGTTGAACTACCGACCTCACGCTTATCAGGCGTGCGCTCTAACCACCTGAGCTACTGGCCCGCCTATACGCACAGCACAATCGGGTCTCTCGGCGCGAGAGCCGAAATGGCGCTGCGGCTCGGCCCCACCACCCTACTGCCACTCCCGATGCGATTACCTATTCCCAGTCGGACAGCGGACGGTGCCGAGGCTGCGGCTCCTCGTCGTCAAACTCCTCCTCGAATTCATCCCACTCGTCGTCATCATCATCGTTTTCCTCACCGTCTCCGTCGTACTCGAGCTCGGCGTCCTCCTCGAACTCGTCCTCCCACTCATCGGTGCCATCGGATCTGCGGACAGCCGGCGACCGACCGTAAGCGCTGTCCTCATCCGACGTGTTCCAGGCCAACATGGTTCCCTCCAGAACCTAGGGTGCAGGTGACAGTTACGCCCCGTGTGCCGTCCGGGCTTCTCTCGCCGCTTTTTTTCGGGCGTTGGCGCTACGGGCCCGCTTGCGAAGCCTGATCGCGGCTGGGGTAACCTCGATCAATTCATCGTCCTCTATGAATTCGAGTGCGAGTTCCAGTGTGATCTGACGGGGCGGCGTCAACACGATGCTCTCGTCGGACGCCGTCGTCCGCATGTTGGTAAGCTTCTTCTCCTTCGATACATTGACATCGAGATCGCCGAGCCGCACATGCTCTCCGACGATCATTCCCTCGTACGCCTGGGTTCCAGGCCCAATGAACAACGTGCTCCGCTCCTGCAAATTGAACAACGCGTACGCCACCGCAACACCCTCGCGGTCCGCCACCAGCACGCCGCGTTTCCGGCCGGAGAGCGGCCCCGCCCACGGGCCGTACTCCAGGAACCGATGGTGGATCATTCCCTCACCGCGCGTGTCTGTCAAGAACTCCGAGCGGTAGCCAAACAGACCCCGCGCGGGCACCCGAAAATGGAGCCGCGTCCGTCCTTGTCCGGCTGCAACCATTTCTGCCAACTCGGCGCGCCGCGGGCCGAGCTTCTCCATCACCGCGCCCATGGCATCCTCCGGAACATCAATCACCAGCTCCTCGTACGGCTCTTGCCGCTCGCCGTTCGGCCCAAGCCGAGTGATCACCCGCGGCCGGCTCACCTGAAACTCGTACCCCTCGCGACGCATCGTCTCCATCAGAATGGTCAGATGCAACTCACCGCGACCGGAGACCGTGAGCACATCGGGCTGATCCGTGTCCTCGACGTCCATCGCCACGTTGCGCTCCAACTCGCGATACAAGCGCTCCCTGAGCTGGCGTGTCGTGACGAATTTGCCGGACCGCCCCGAGAACGGCGAATCGTTCACCATGAAATCCACAGAGATCGTGGGCTCCTCCACCCGAATACCGTGGAGCCGCTCGAGATGCCCCACCTCGGTGACCGTCTTGCCAATCTCAACACCGTCCAGTCCAGCAAGCGCGATGATATCCCCGGCGCTCGCGGTCTCCACTTCGATGCGCTTGAGTCCGTGAAAGCTGTAGAGCTTCGAGACTTTCGCCGCCTCGGCTTCCTCGTCGCCCACGGCACCCGGCGCGCCCAAGGGAAGCAACGCGACCGGCTGCCCGACCCGTACCGTCCCGCGCTCGATCCGGCCAATCGCCACCCGACCCACATAGCTCGAATAGTCGATGGTGGAGATCAGCATCTGGAACGGCGCCGAGGCATCGCTCGCCGGCGCCGGAACGTGTTGGATCACCGCCTCGAACAAGGGTGTCAGATCGGTGCCGCGAACCTCCGCCGCCGACGACGCCCACCCGTCGCGCGCCGACGCATAGAGGAACGGTGCATCGAGCTGGCTGTCCGACGCGTCGAGCGCAATGAAGAGATCGAGTACCGCATCGTGCACCGCCAGCGGACGGGCGTCATGCCGGTCCACCTTGTTGATCACCACGATGGGGTGAAGGCCCAGGGCGAGCGCCTTCCGGGTGACAAACCGCGTCTGCGGCATCGGCCCCTCGGCCGCATCCACGAGAATCAAGACGCCGTTCACCATGCGGAGCACGCGCTCGACTTCGCCTCCGAAATCCGCGTGTCCCGGCGTGTCCACGATGTTGATCTTGAGATCATGCCACTGCACGGCCGTGTTCTTCGACAGAATCGTGATCCCGCGCTCACGCTCCAGCGGGTTGGAGTCCATGACCCGCTCCGCCACCTGCTGCTTGGAGTGGAACGTCCCGGTCTGCTTGAGCATTTGGTCGACAAGCGTCGTCTTGCCGTGATCGACGTGCGCGATGATCGCGATGTTTCGGATGGACAAGGGGGTGTGCCTAGACTTTCGGTCGACTACGCCATTCTGCTTGGGTGGCGGAGTATAGAAACGAAGCCAGTCGGGCGCAAGCGGCCTCCATCACGCTCCGATCTCGGCGGTCGCTGCGGTCAAACGCGGCTCGTCTGAATCGCGAAGAATTCCCAGCGCTGAGCAGATTTGCCACAGAGAGCACGGAGAACACGGAGGGAGTGGCGTGGGTTGGCGGTCTCTGTGGTGAAAATCACCCACCCTTCAAACGGCTGGCGGGCACGTGGTCTCATCCTGCTCGATTTGCATCGTCACGTGGTTGATACCCAGCTCGCTCATGCGGCTATGGACCTGCTCCAGGACGCCCTGGCTCTTCTCGGGAGCCGTTACGACGGCGTGGCCGCTCATCGCCACGACGCCCGACGTGACCGTCCAGACGTGTAGATCGTGCACGTCGGAGACGTCCGGGATCGTGGTGATCCGGCGGGCGACCTCTTCCAGTGAGATGTGGCGGGGCGTCGCTTCCAGCAGGACGTCCACGCTCTCCCCCACCAGGCGCCACGCGCTGACGAGAATCAGAAGCGCAATTGCGATCGAGATGATCGGGTCCGCCAGCGTCCAGCCCGTCAGCATGATCACGAGTCCCGCAGTGAGCGCGCCGACCGACCCCAGGAGATCGCCGAGCACATGCAGATACGCACCCCGGATGTTGAGCGAATGGCGGTGACCGCCATGCAGCAGGCGGAGGGCAACCAGGTTCGCGACCAGGCCGACGGTTGCAACCCCAAAGAGCACGCCCGGGTCGACCTCGGGAGCCACCCGGATGCGGCTAATTGCCTGCCATATGATGACCCCGGCCAGGCCCAGGAGCACCGTGCCATTTACGAGCGCCGCCAAGATCTCGAGGCGGAGCAGTCCAAACGTCTTCTCCGCCGTCGCGGGACGCCCGGCAATCCACGCGGCAAACAGGGCCAGCGCCACCGCCGCCGCGTCGGTGAGCATGTGACCCGCGTCCGCGAGCAGCGCGAGGGAGTTCGCCAACACCCCACCGATCACCTCGAGCACCATGCCCCCCCCGCTGAGACCCCGGACCAGCTTGAGCACGCGCGTAGGCTGCCCCAACACGTTGGGGCCGCCCGCACACTCGAGCGACCGGTCGGTTCCGGGAACGTCGCCCGGCGGAACTTCGCGGTCGTCGCTCATCTAGTCGCGCGCACGGGTACCGGGTGAGCAGGACACGGTGCGCGGTGCAAAGTCTCCTACGTTCATCGCTCCTCGTGATGGACGCGCCCCGATCTCGATCCTGCCTGTTCCGATCCGTGACCGTAGTATTTAGCTTTGAGTTCCCACATCGATGGAACACATCACACTCGGTTCGTTTCTCCTTCGCGGCGGCGCCGTCTTGGCACTGGTCGCCGCAAACGCCTTCTTCGTTGCCGCAGAGTTTTCCCTCGTTGCCTCACGCCGCGTCCGCATCGAAGCGATGGTGCGACAAGGGGATAGGAAAGCTAAACTCGCGCGGAAGGCCATACAATCACTCGACAAGTACATCTCCGGCACACAACTCGGCATCACCGTCGCGAGTTTGGGACTCGGCTGGATCGGAGAACCGGCACTCGCCTCCGGGTTCGAGATGTTCTTCGGAGCGCTTCCATCCCCGCTGAACATCATCGCCACCCACACAGTCGCGAGCATTGTGGCGTTTCTCGCCATCACCTTTCTCCACATCGTGCTCGGTGAACTGGCGCCGAAGGCGCTTGCGCTGTTGCACCCGGAAGAAACCAGCCGATGGGTTGCCGGGCCGCTCATTGGATTCACCACGGCAACCAACCCGTTCATCTGGGTGTTGAACGGGACGGCAAACGCGTTGCTCCGGATGTTCGGCGCCAGACCTCCGAGCGAGGCGGAGCGTGTGCATCAGCCGGAAGAGATCGTCCTGCTGGTAAAACAAACACGTGAATCGGGGCGGCTCGAAGAACACGACGTGAGGCTCATCGAGGGTGTCTTCGAGTTCACCGAAAAAACTGCGCGTGACGTGATGACCCCGCGCGTGGACGTGGTGGGTCTCCCGGCGGACATCTCGATTCAACAGTCACTCGAAGCCATCGCCCAGTCGGGCCGCTCGCGGTATCCCGTGTATGAAGGCTCGCTGGACGACATCATCGGCATCGTACACGTGAAACAGATTCTCGCGGATCTGCAGGAGAAAGGCGACGAGCCCGTATCAACCATCACCCGCGAGCCGTTGTTCGTCCCCGGCTCCCGCGAAGTGGAAGACGTATTGGCCGATCTCAAGCACCGGAAAATGCAAATGGCCGTCGTGCTCGATGAGTTCGGCGGAACCGCCGGCGTCGTGACGATGGAAGACCTACTCGAAGAGATCGTCGGCGAGATCTACGACGAATACGACGAAGCCGAGCCGCCGCCTGCTGCCAAAGGCGGCGAGGCAATGCTGCCCGGTGAGATGCACATCGAAGACGTGAACGAGAAGTTTGGGCTCTCGATCAGCGGCGAGAACTATCAGACGATCGGCGGTTTCGTGTTTGGTGAACTGGGGCGGCTACCCAGCGCGGGGGATCGGGTGACCGTGAAGAATGCGATGTTCGAGGTGATCGCCATGGACGGCCGCCGCGTCGCGGACCTCAAACTCATCCTCCGCTAGCGGCCTGTAATGCAGTTCCGGAAGTGTCGAGTTCGCGGGCCGAGCGGGCCGGCCAGACCACCCGCCCCATGCGCTCTCCCGGCCCAGGAGGCGTCGCACGGGATCAACCGCGTTTCTGTGACCCGACACTAGACCGGCAGCTTGGCACGCTTCGCGAACGCCGCAGCGAGGCTCATCGCTTCGCGCATCGAGCCGGCATCGGCGACGCCCTTCCCCGCGATATCGAACGCCGTTCCGTGGTCCGGCGCCGTGCGAATGAACGGAAGCCCCAAGGTGACGTTCACGCCCGATCCAAATCCCGCGACCTTCACGGCCGTCATCCCAACATCGTGGTACGGCGTGATCACCGCATCGAACTCACCGTTCAGCGCACGAACGAACACCGTGTCGGCGGGAATCGGGCCTGTGGCCCCAAGTTGGCGCGCCGCTGGTGATAGCACGGTCTCGTCTTCGCTGCCAAACAGCCCACCCTCACCCGCGTGCGGGTTCAACGCGCAGACAGCAAGCCGCGCCGCGGGGATTCCCCACCAGCGGTCGAGCGCTTGGCGCGTCATCTCGCCAATCCGTACCACGTTCTCCGTTGTGACCATCGCGGGGACGGCGCTGAGCGGAACGTGTGTCGTGACGAGTACGACTCTGAGCGTTCCGGTCATCAACATCATCGCGGTCTCGACGCCTCCCGCAAGCTGCCCGAGCCATTCCGTGTGGCCCGGGTACTCGTACCCGGCAAGGTGAAGCGCTCGTTTCTCAATGGGTCCGGTGACGATGGCGTGCACGTCGCCGGCGAGTGCAAGCTCGACGGCCCGCTCGACCTGCGCCGCGCTCAGCCGGCCCGCCGCTTTGGGTGACATGTCTAATGTGAGTGGAACCGGTTCGCCTGCACCGCGTTTGGGCGAGGTTGCCGGTTCACCTACTGCGACGTGTTCGCCCGGGAGATCCGCCAGGAGTTGCTTGGGGCCGATGAAGACGTACTCGGAGCCGTGGGCGGCATTGCGCGTCGCTTCGCGTACGACTTCGGCCCCAATACCCCGGGGATCCCCCAGCGTGACGGCTATGCGGGGGGACATGGCGGGTTCAGAACCGGATGTCGACGTAGGTGGCCCGGCGGAGCGTTTCGATGAACCGCTCGTAGGCGTTCTGATCCGCCAACGTCTCGCGGATCTGATCGCTCAAATCGTCAAACGTAGCTGGACCCGCATCTTGCGCCCCGTCGAGCAAGATGATCGCGTACTTGGTGCGCCCGCCGGTCCCACTGAACTCCACCGGCCCGACGATCTCGCCCACATTTGCGAGCGCCAACGCGTCTCGGTAGGCGACCGGGAGATTCTGCCGCGAGAAGCGCTCCACAAAGCGGTCGCCTTCGGTTCGGTCGTGGAACAGCCGCGCCAGGGAATCAAACGGAACGCCCCTCTGCAGTTCCTTCTTGATCGAATCGGTTCGGACGCGCGCTGCGACGCGCGCCGAGTCACTGATTTCCGGCGCAATGAGGATATGCCGCGCATTGACCGATGCGGGTTCGACGCGGAGCACTTCTATCAGGTGAAATCCGAATGGGGTCGGAACGGGCCGGGTCACGATACCAGGGCGGATGGAGAAGGCGACCTCCTCGAATTCACGCACCATCCGGCCCCGCCGGAACCAACCCAGGTCACCACCCCGCTCGCCCGACACCTTGTCATCGGAGAAACGTCGCGCGAGCAGGGTGAAATCTTCGCCGTCATCGATTGCACGGTACAGCGAGTCGGCCTTGTGGAGCGCGAGTGCGAGCGCCGCACTGTCGGGCTCGGCGGGAACCACAATCTGCCGAAACGTGACGACGGGTGGCCGCTGGGGACGCTGGTCTCCCAGATTGTCGTAGTATTCGCGAGCCTCGCGGTCGGTTGCAGGAATCGGGCGAATGTCGCCGCGCGCACGCTTCTCCGCTAAGAATTTGGAGTTGTACAGCTCGCGTCGCTTCTGATCCTGATACCACAGCCGGTAGTCGTCCGCCGAGGCAAACCCAGCCGAATCCAACTGACGCGCAAAATCGGATTCCGAGGGAAAGGTTCGGCGAATGTTGCGGAGCCCCTCTTCCGCCGCCGCTTGCACTTCCTCCTCCGTTACTACGATAGACGTGTCCCGACGCGCCGCCTGGAGAATCAGTTCCTGGTCGATGACGCGGTCGAGAATCTCCTTTTGAAGCGCACGAAGCTCGTCGGGGTCGGTCGGCAGCGCGCCCCCTTGCTGCCGGTAGACGCTCACCTCTTCCTCCAACCGGGAGAGCGGAATGGGAACATCGCCCACGATGGCCACGATGCGATCCACCAGGACACGCGCGCTGTCCCGCTGGGCGAGCGTTGGCGTTGCTCCGACGACGCCGAGCACGAGGGCCAGACACAGTACCCTGGCAGGGCTCACGGTTCAGGCTCTCCCGCGACGGTGCTGTCTGGCGCGGCAGGCGGTGGCGCGATACTGTCGAGCTGCGCCCGCAACGCCACCGCGCGTTCCACAACTCGATCGACACCGGCCTGGGAAACATCCCAATCGCTTTCCGCACGCAACTTTCGCGCGAGGAATGGTGGTACCGTCAAGAGGTCTTTCGTTCCACTCACCACCGCCGAGAGATACGCCAGCACCTGCGCCTCGACGGCACGGAATCGTAGAGATGGATCCGTTGTCAGGGCCAGCACCGAGTCCAGCCCCATTTGCTCGCTGAGCGGCTCGAGCACATTTGCCAGTTTGGCCGTCAATGCGTAGAGGTCGTCTTCCGTCAGCGTGTGGCCGCGTTCCTGCGCTTCCAAGACGAGCACGTGGTTCCGCATCAGCGCGCGGGCGAACTCCGTGAGAGCTGCATCGTTTGCCTGCGCCACCTGACCTTGAAACCGCACGTCGAGCGTCTGGAGCCAGAGTGCGTAGTCGCCCACCGTAAAACGACCGTCGCGAAACGTCCCGATCACTTTTCGGTCGTTTTGTGCACGGCTCAAGTCTTCGAGCGCCTGACGCATGCGCTCCGGAGCTTTTGTGTCGACCGCCACATTCCAGCGCTGTTCCATGTCTTCGAGGAACGTCGAGTCCACCTTCTCGATGAGCATGTCTTCGATCGCTGCAACGAACTGGTCGCGGATTTCACCGAGTGCGGGACGCCGGATGATGTGATACCCAAAGGGAGTTTCCGTCACGGTGGAAATCTCACCGGGTGACAATCCAAACGCGACGTTCTCAAACTGAGGTACGGTAGCTCCCCGGCTGATCAGTCCCAAGCTCCCGCCAGCGGATTTCGACGCGTAATCTTCATTCTCTTCATTGGCCTGTTCCCACCGGAGACGACCCGCATTGAGACGACCTTTTACGCGCTCTGCGTCTCCCTTTTTGGTTGCCTTATCTGGCGGCGACATGTCCGGTGGCGTCCTGAACAGGATATGCTGGATGATCCGATGCTCTCCTGCCTCGTAGACGCTGTCGACGAAGGCGTCGGTGATGCCGATTTGATTCTCGAGCAACTGGTCGTGGTAGTGATCGACTATCGCCTGGCGGACTTCCCCCCACATGGCCTCGGTTACGGTTGCCGAGTCGAGCAGGGAATCTCCATCGGCCAATCGCTGTGCAAAGAGCGTATAATCGACCCACAGGCCGGCGATCCGTTCGATGACCTGGTCCTGCAGGAGCACGGCTTTCCCCTGAGCGCTGATTTCTGCTAAGCGGTCAACCGTGAGCTCGTGGCCCGCAGCATCCGCAACCACAACCACTTGAGCCCGGACAGCGTCACGAAGGTTGCATCCGGCAAGGACGGCTGCGGCCAGGCTCGCGGCACACATGTGTCCGACTACTCTCATTGCACAGCTCCTGCGCAACTCGATCACGGGCCGCCGTCCGCGGCGCGCAGCTCCGCCGCCCGATCGAGCACTCGGTCCAGCGCGCGATACGAAACGCGCCACTTGGATTGTTCTCGCAATCGGTCTGCGAGAAATGGAGGTACGTTCACAGGGTTCCGCCGTTCATAAGTGAACTCCGTCAAGTGATTCATGACCGATGCTCGTACGAGCCGTTCGCGGTCGCTCCGGCGCGCCGCCCGAATCGAATCAAGACCCAGCGCCGCGGCCACCGCCGTCACGTCGCGCGACACTCTGCGCTTTACACGCTCGAAATCCGCGCGGGAGAGTGTAGCCCCTTGCGACCGTGTCTCGAGGTCCTCGAGCTCGTTCTTCATGAGTGAATCGGCGAGCCAGCGGAGTCCGTCGTCCGTCATTACGTCCAGCCGCTCGTGGACCTGGATCGGCAGCACCTGGAGCCATCGCACAAAATCCGCCGCCGTGAAACGGGCGCCCCTGTAAGTACCGATGACGGCCCGCGATTGTTTCGCCCGCCACGGAGACGCCGCCGCTTGCTCCATGATGGCGGGCGCCTCATTCGAGAGTTCCAACTCCCACTTCACTGCCAGCTCGTCACGATACTTCGCCAGCTCGCGAACCACGAGCGTATCCTCGACGGCCGCCTCGTATGCGGATCGGATCGCGGCCAGAGCCGGCCGGCGGATGATATGATACCCAAATGAGGTTTCCGTGATCGCGGAGATTTCTCCGGGGCCCAGAGCGAACGCCACGTCCTCGAATTCGGGAACGGTAATGCCGCGGGTGATCACGCCGAGGCTGGTGCTGCGCCGCCTCGTTTCCAAATCGGCGCCGGTACGCACACGTTCCCACGCGACGCCCCGCCTGAGTCTCGCCCGGTAGCGTTGTGCTCGTTGCTGGCGCACCCGCCGTTCCGAGTCGGCGATGTCCTCCGGAGCGGGAACGAGAATGTGGTCGATCCAACGAAGTTCCCCGGCACGATAGACGCTGTCGAGCTTTGCCGAATCCAATGCAACACGTTGCCGCAGGAGGTCCTCGAGGAACTCACCGACGACGATGTTACGCACGTCGGGCCACCGCGCTTCCACGACCATCGCCGAGTCGAGCAGGGAATCCCCAGCGACAATCCGGTCGGCAAAGAGCGACTTCTCCACCCACGAAAACACCCAGCGCTCGGCAATGTCGGTGCGGAGCGGCAGGCCCTTTCCCCGCGCCAACATCTGCGCAAGCTCGCCTACGGAGAGCGCATGCGAGTCCGCTTTCGCGACCATGGCCGCGTCACCACCGTTGCATCCCCCGATCGATACCAGGGCAAGGAGCATTATGATTCGTCGCATGAACTACTCTCGATCGGTTTCCAGTCCCGCTGCAACCGGCGCCGGATCCTCGCCCAGCGCTGCGGAAAGTGCTTGCACCAGGCCGGGACCGATGGCCACACCGCCGAGCCGCGTCAAGCGCAGCGCCAAGGGAACCGTGCGGCGCACGTCAGCTGCAAACTGGACTTCCTCCATTGCCGCCGAGATCCGCATGAGACGGGGAGCGGCACCCGTGCGGAAGCGGAGCCGCGCTTCATCTCCTCGTACGAGGATCAGCTCGAGACCCAGCCGCGCCCCGACCGCGCGAAGCTCGGATAAATTGAGAAGCCGGTCTGCCTCATCAGGGAGGGGGCCAAACCGGTCACGAAGCTCTTCTCTCAGCGCGGCAATCTCGCCGAGTTGCTCCGTCCGCGCCAGTCGGCGGTAGAAATCCAATTTGGCGTCATCATCCGGCACGTACTCGTCAGACAGATAGGCTGGTGCATCGAAGGTAACATCCGGCGGTACGAACGTGGTCTCGGATTCCTCGCCCTTGAGGGCCCGGACGGTCTCGTTCAACCACCGCATATACAAATCGAAGCCGACGGCATGCGCGTGACCCGATTGTGCGGCCCCAAGGAGATTGCCGGCGCCGCGTAGCTCCAAATCTTTGAGTGCAATGCGGTACCCCGAGCCGAGCTCTGTGTGATGCTCCAACACCTTGAGCCGCCGCTCGGCGTCCGGGTGCACCATGTCAGGCACCAGCAGATAGCAGTTCGCGCGGCGGTGTCCCCGCCCAACGCGGCCGCGCAGTTGATAGAGCTGCGCCAGCCCGAAGTCCTGCGCCTGATGGACGATCATCGTGTTTGCGTTGGGGACGTCCAAGCCGGATTCGACGATCATCGTCGACACGAGAATATCCACCTCACCCGCCACGAAATCGCGCATTGCGCTGTCCAGGTCGCGCTCTTTCATCTGCCCGTGCGCGACAGCCACACGCGCCCGCGGCGCGAGGCGCCGCACGCGTTCCGCAATGGTGTCGATGGTTTCAATGCGATTGTGAACGAAATACACCTGTCCACCGCGATCGAGCTCGCGCGCAAACGCCTCCTGCAACAGCTCGTCGTCCCACGGTTCGACAAACGTCAACACCGGCGATCGGTCGCGCGGCGCCGTTTCCATGAGCGTCAGGTTGCGAAGTCCGGACAGCGCGAGGTGCAGTGTGCGGGGAATCGGCGTCGCCGTGAGTGTGATGACGTCCACCTGGAGTCGGAGCGTCTTGAGCCGCTCTTTGTGTTTCACGCCAAACCGATGCTCCTCGTCGATCACGAGCAGGCCGAGGTCGTGGAACATCGTGTCCTTCGAAAGCACGCGGTGGGTGCCGATCACGATGTCCACCGTCCCTCGCCGCAACCCCGCGAGGACATCCCGCTGCTCGGCACGATTCCGAAAGCGCGAGAGCACCTCGATCCGGACCGGGTACTCGGCCAACCGCTCACGGAACGTGCGTCCATGCTGTTCCGCGAGGATCGTCGTGGGCACCAAAACGGCTACCTGCTTGCCGGATTGCACCGCCTTGAAGGCGGCGCGGACGGCAACCTCGGTCTTCCCGTATCCCACGTCGCCGACGATGAGCCGGTCGGCGGGCGTGGGCAGTTCCATGTCGCGCTTGGATTGTTCGGTCGCGATGCGCTGATCAGGCGTGTCCTCATAGAGAAACGACGATTCGAGTTCTCGTTGCCAGCGCGTGTCCGGAGGAAACGCGAAGCCCGTGGCGACCGATCGTCGCGCGTAGAGCTCGAGCAGCTCCACCGCCAACTGTTTGATGGCCTGTTCGGTTTTTGCGCGCTGGCGACGCCAGCGGACGCCACCGAGCCGGTCGAGCTTTGGTTTGGGCGCCCCGTCGTCAGCCGTCGACACGCGGTACGGCTCCATTTGGTCGAGCCGGTACAATGGGACGTTCAGGCGGTCCCCACCCTCGTATTCCAACACCGCGACGTCGATCGCCGCCCCATCGCCGACGTTGATGGTCTCCATCCCGCGGTATATACCGATCCCGTGTTCCAAATGAACCACGTAGTCACCGGCCGTGAGGGAACCGACCGGCCCCGTGTCCATTGCCTGTCGATACCGTCTCCCGCGCCGAATTCGGCGTACCCGCCGGAATATTTCGTGATCCGTAAGAACGGAGAGGCCGGGTAAGATGAACCCACCGCTCAGGGAGCCAAGCGCGAGTGTCACGGTCGGGGGCGCCGCACCGGAGGCGTCGTGCTCGCTCAACAACTCGTCCAGCCGTTCCAGTTGCCCCTCGTTGTCGCACAGGATGATCGTCGGACCCGCCCCCGCGCGAACCAACTGCGACAGCCGCTTGATGTCGCGCCCGATCTCAGGAGGCGGCTCGATTCGGAAAGTGTGATCGGCGCCTGTATCGCTCAGCTCGATTCGCGCGAATGACGCCCATCGCTCCTGCCATGCATCCGGCGCCAAGAACACGGCGCTCCGCCCAAGCACGTCCTCACCGCGGCGACGTGCGACCTGCACGTAGTGTTCCGCCTCGTCCCAGATTCGAGTCACATCGGCTGCGTCCACACCGGCATCCCGCACCCACACCGTGTCGGGAGGAAGGAGATCCAAGATGGACCGGCGTTCCTCGGCATCCGCGCCCTCGAATTCCGTCTCCACCGGTGCCACGGGCAGTATCGTGGCCGTGGCGATCTCTTCGGACGAGCGCTGCGTATCCAGATCGAAACCGCGGATCGACACGATCTCGTCACCCCACCACTCGACCCGAATCGGCGACGCCATTCCGAATCCGTAGACATCGACGATGCCGCCACGCACCGCAAACTGCGCCACATCCACGACAGACGGGACCCGCTCGTATCCCATCGTCTCGAGCCGATCGACGACATCGGTAAGGCGTTCCTCACGGCGCGTGGTGATCTCAAACCGAGCTTGCGCCACGGCACCCGACATTCGCGTCAGTTCCACCGTTGCGCGAAGTGTCGTCACCAAGACGCGGGCGTCACCGCGCAACAGGGCCTCCAACGTTTCCACTCGCTCTCCCGCAATCTCCAAATGCGGCTCCTCTTCGCCCAGCGCCTCCCGCTGTGGATACAGCCGCACCTGCTCAGCGAGGAGTGCCTGCAAGTCGGAGTGCCAGCGTTCCGCGTCCGGCGGGTTGGCCGCGACAATCGTAAACACACGCTGGCGATCGGCATCGCTGAGCGCGGCGAACACCACCGCGGCGCTGGCGCCCGGCAGACCGGCCACGACACGTGTCTGTCCGCGCGCGGGCAGGTCTTGCGCGAGCCCCCGAAACCGGGGCAGCGTGCGCACGGCGTCGAGCAGAGCGGGGAGCATCTACGTGGCCCGCCGCGCGGGGCCTCCGCGGCT
>JBFHWR010000067.1:0-13766 GCA_041599395.1 Gemmatimonadales bacterium
GGCCCGGCCATCATTGGCACCAACAACGTCTGGCCGGACGACCGTGCAATGGCGCGAGCGGAGACAGCGACAGAAAGTTTTGTTCTCCTCCGTCGCGAACAGCAGAAGCGTCGGAGCGAGCTGCCGGTATCCACCGCGCTTCATCGGCTCCCTCTTTCATGGTACAAGACCAAGGCGCGGCTGCTCAAGGAAGAGGCCCGGCAACGCGGCGTGGACGGAGGCATTCTGCTCACGCAGCGCTGGAACATCATTTACGCCACGGGCCTGCTGCACTCCACGACCGAGCGCCCGTTTGCGTGCTTTCTCCCAATGGACGACGATGATGGTCTGATCTGGCTGAATCCGTATTTGGATCAACAACTGGTGAATACGTGGTGGGCCTCGGGCAGCCACGCATACTTCGACTATCATCATGCGGCTGGTAGCGCTCCGAATGACGGCCAGGTGATCCAAGGGCCGACGGTCAACTTGTACAGGTGGTGGGGTGAAACGCTGGAGGGATTGGGTTATGGAAACACAACCATCGGCATCGACAGCGGCGCGGCGGTTGAGATCGGTGTCCTTCCAGGTCAAGAGGACGACGGTCGACTCAACTTATCTGGCGGATTCGACCGGCCCGGGAAGCACCGTCCTCCCAGTGGCAAGTTTGGCGCGTTGGCGTCGGCTATGCCGCGGGCTCAGTTCGTCGATGTCTACGACATCATGATACGCGCACGCATTGTGAAGGACGAGATGGAAAACAGCCTCACGCAGCGGGCAATGGACTATTTCTCCGAGATCCATGCCTTCGTCCGCAACTACATCATCGAGCGCGGGACGGGCACCATCGACTGGGAAATCGAAAATGCCGCCAGGCTTTGGGGTATGCATCGCATCATGCAGGATATCCCACAGTCCGGTGAGCTCCACAACGCCGTCGGAATCGAAATCAACGTTGGATGCCGTACGGGCCTCAAGACCGCGTACCCGCATCCGAACCAAGTTTCGTGGAACCGCATCGAACCCGGACACGCACTGCAGTTTGCGGGAGTGGTCCGCTTGGGTGGCTACGGCGGCGAACAATACCGCTCGTTTCTGTTTGCGCCGTGGACCGATTGGCAAAAGCACGTGTGGGATGTCCACACTCGTAGCTACTACATTCAGGCGGAGCAATCCTATACCGGGAATACATGCTCGAACGTCGCCAAGGCCGTTCACGACTATCAGGTTGCGCAGGATTGTGCTCATCTGGTGTATCACCGGCCGGGTCACGGCGAAGGGATGGAGGGTCACCAGCCTCCGTACGAGGCGTTGGGCGACTACACCGTGCTTCAGGCTGGGATGCATTTTTCTAACGAGCCCGGTCTTTACGATCCTGATAATGGGTTTGGCTTCAATCATTCGAACAACATCCTCGTGAGCGATGGGAAGGGTCGGCAGATGGGTACTGCGCCCTGCAACGAGGAGTGGTGCTTGCTCTCGTTATGATGTCACCGTATACAGAACGTCAGTAGCCTAGCACCATGACCGATGTCGTGGAACGGTTGGGATCGGGGCTTCGCACCAAGTTCGCCATCGAACGGGAACTCGGCGCCGGCGGTATGGCAACGGTGTATCTTGCGCGCGACCTCAAGAATCAGCGCGAAGTCGCGATCAAGGTGCTGCTTCCCGAGCTCAGCGAGTCCGTCGGCGTCGACCGCTTCCTGCGTGAGATCGCGATCATCGGGAAACTCAGCCACCCGCACATCCTCACACTGTACGATTCCGGGAAGACAAACGGGCTGCTTTACTATGTGATGCCGTACGTGGACGGCGAGTCACTTCGCGCACGCCTTGACCGTGAAACGCAGCTCTCGATCGATGACGCCATCCAGATCACGCACGAAGTTGGGGCCGCACTCGATCATGCCCACTCCCAGGGCGTAATCCATCGAGACATCAAGCCCGAAAACATCCTGTTTTCCGGCGGGCAGGCCGTGGTTGCCGACTTCGGCGTTGCGCGGGCCCTGACGGAAGCCGGTGGCGCACGGCTAACCCAAACCGGACTCGCCATCGGGACGCCCGCGTACATGAGTCCGGAGCAGGCCGGAGCCGCCAGTGTCGACGGACGGAGCGACGTGTATAGCCTCGCATGCGTGCTCTACGAGATGCTCGCGGGCGTTCCACCGTTTACCGGTCCCACAGCTCAGGCGATCATGGCACGGCACGCGTTAGACTCAGCCCCACGTATTCGAAGTGTCCGCGACACCGTACCGCTGCCCGTCGAACAAGCCGTCATGAAAGCACTCGCCAAGGTCCCTGCCGATCGGTTTGCCACGGCGGGCGCGTTTGTCAAATCCCTCCAGGGCCACGTCATCAGCATCGAAGTCGATGCCAAAGCAAGTGCAATTGCCGTACTCGATTTCGCGAACCTTTCGCACGATGCATCGCTCGATTGGTTGTGCGGAGGAATCGCCGAAACGGTAGCCGCAGATCTCAAGAAGACGCGCCAAGTGTCGGTGATTGGCCGCGATCGTGTCTCTCGAATCGTGTCGGAACTGGGCGGGGGCGGTGAGCCGGATGCGGTAGAGGTAGGGCGCTCGCTCGGCGCGCGGTGGGTCGTGTCCGGAGGGTTTCAAACGGCAGGCGGCGCCGTCCGTATCACCCCCCGGTTCGTCGACACGTCTACGGGGGAGGTCGTGTCGGCGGCAAAGATCGACGGCAGTATGGACGATCTCTTCAAGCTGCAAGATCGGATCGTGGTCGCGCTCTTAGAAGTCTTGGATATTCCGATCTCCCCGGCGGTTGCAGCGGACATTGCGCAGCCGCAGACCCAACAACTCGAAGCATATGAGCTCTATGCCAAGGGACGGCAGCTCGTGAAGGAGTTTGGGCCGACGCGTTTCGCGGAAGCCCGGGATTGCTTCGAGGAAGCGCTCCGTCTCGATGCCGACTATGCCCTCGCGCACGCCGGACTGGGTCATGTCGACGTGTTCAGTTACATCCAAACCACAAGACACGAAGACCTCGAATCGGGGATCAGCCATCTCGAGAAGTCATTAGCGATCGACCCTTCCCTGGGCGAAGCCTACATCTGGCTCACGTACGGATACATTCGCCAGCGCCGGTTCGCGGATGCCGAGGTCGCGGGTTCCCGCGCGGCGAAGCTGGAACCCGACCACGCCCTCGCACACTACTTTCTTGGCACGGGCCGCCTCAATCGTGCCATGGAGGAAGGAGACTGGTACGGTATCCACTCTGCGTTGCCATGCTTGGTGCGATGCTTGGAGCTCGACTCGAGCTACGGCCCGGCGAATATGGCTCTTGGGTGGGCCTACTCGCTCAACGGCCAGCATGACACCGCTCGGCGTTACATCGACTGGGCAGTGGAAATCGAAGAAGGCGGCCTCGGCAAGGAAGTCTCGTTTGTCGGTGGCCACACCTTGCGCGCGGGACTCGTTTATCGATCCGGCGATGTCGAGCAGGCACGCCATGAGTATGGATTGGCGCTGCAACGTCTCGCGGGCGTCGACCACATGTATCGCCACGCCTTCGAGGCGCTCTCCCATTGCGGATTGGGTGAGTGCTCGTACCGGGAACGAGCGTATGATGAAGCGTTGAATCACTTCAAGCAAGCGATTGCGACCGTTGAACAAAACCCGACACGGCTGGGAATGGGATTCCACATGGTGAAGGCTCGGCTCGGCCTGGCGAGAACATGTCACGCGCTCCATATGAAGCAAGAAGCGTCGGCACAATACGAGCTGGGTCGAGCGCTCTTCGACCAACGCGAAGGGTACGACTTCCATTGGATGTGGGAAGGCGCCGACCCCCATGCGCTTTTTGATTTCGCTCTCTACTACGCTGCCGTGGGCGATGAATCCGAAATGGGAACCGCGCTTGCCAACGCCGTCGACCATGGGTGGGGAGACCTTCCATGGATCGAGTCGGACCCGATCTTTGGCCGGTGGCGGAGCGGGTCAGTGATGGAACACATACGCCGCTCGGTAACGGAACGCGGTCAGCTCCCCGAACTTGTTCCTACGAGTCTCTCAAACGAGGCCCGGACGTAGCGATACCAATGCGGCCTGTTCATGTCGGCGTCGTCCTCGTTGCCCTTGCGATCGTGCGTTGCACTGACCCTCTTCCCGCAACGGCGCAGTCAACGGACGGAGACCGCACGCAGCGGGCAGGTCCGGCGGCACGCGACACCGAATCGGGCTCATATGTGGAGATGCAGGCACTGCTCGAAAAGACCATTTTCAAAGTGGACGTGTTGATCTTGACAGTGCGCCTGTTTCAAGCCCAGGCGGACAGCATCATTGCTTTGGCGTCAAGCAGGGAATACTCAGACACGTTGGCCGACCGCATTGCTGAACTCGCGACGCACGCGCAGGACGCCTGGGCGGAAATCGTATTCAAGCGTGGTGTGAACGTAGGGCAGTTCTTGGACGGTATCGAAAGCAATATGCAAAAGGCGCTCGACGCGCGGATCATCACACCCGACGACTACGAGCTTATTGCGGCGGGCCTGCCTCGTTGGTTTGCGTTCCTCGACCGCACTGGGATCAAAAAGGGTGATCGGATCGAGTACCGTATTCGTGGCGACAGCTTGAGGACCCAGTATTGGGAGGTACGTGGCGAGCTGCTGCTGGATCAGGTGGACGTCGGCCCGGAGAGGCGACTCGCGGTGCTGGGAAGCTATTTCGCTCCGAAGTCAGAGTTTCGGAGAAACCTGGTTAGTTCGTTGTTCCGGAGGAAATAGGAGGGCAGTCGCGCAGTTAGCACGCCGTCCAATAACTATTCAACTCCTGCTTCAGAGCGTTCTTCCTGAACTCTGCGGCGAACGCTGCATCGATGGCGTTGACTGCCAGAGCACGTATGTGGTCTCGCTCCAGTGTCAGAGCCTTCGTCACGGCCAAGAAATTGTCGGTGAGGTATCCGCCGAAGTACGCCGGGTCGTCGGAATTGACCGTGACCAGCAGTCCGTGGTCGAGTAGCGCCTTGAGGTTGTGCTGCTCGATCCGGTCGAATACACGGAGCTTGACGTTCGATAGGGGACAGACCGTGAGCGGGATGGCATCGCGCCGAAGCCGCTCGACGAGCTTGGGATCCTCGATGGCTCGGACACCGTGGTCGATTCGTGCGGCGCCGAGCGAGTCCAGGGCCTGCCACACGTAGCTCGGCGGGCCTTCCTCACCGGCATGTGCCACCGTCAGGAATCCCTCGGCTCGGGCTCGCCGGAACACGGTCTCGAACTTCTCCGGCGGGTTGCCCAGCTCGGAAGAGTCCAGTCCGACCGCGCTGATCCGCTCTCTGAACGGTAACGCGCGTTCGAGTGTGTCCATTGCCGCCTGCGCGCTCAAATGGCGCAGGAAGCACATGATCAGGCGCGATGTCATACCAAAACGCCGTTCGGCATCAAGCAACGCGTTCCCGACGCCGGTCACAACGGTTCCAAATGCCACACCGCGGTCCGTATGCGTCTGGGGATCGAAGAAGATCTCCGTATGGCGGACTTGTTCTGCATGAACTCGCGTCAGGTACGCCCAGGTCAGATCGTAGAAGTCCTGTTCCTCGACCAGGACGCGTGCGCCCGCGTAGTAGATATCCAGAAACGACTGCAGGTCGGTGAATTGGTACGCTGCGCGAACGTCCTCGATGGAGGCATACGGGAGGTCAATCCGGTTGCGCTCCGCCAAGGTGAACATCATCTCAGGCTCGAGCGTGCCCTCGATGTGAAGGTGCAGTTCGACCTTCGGCATGTTGCGAATGAAATCGTCTGACGACTCGGTTCGTGAAGGCATTTGGCGGCGGTATCTGACGGCGTGCGCTCGCTGTACTTGGGGTCAGAACGAAAACAAACCACTGGTTCCGTGTCCAGTGGGGCCTGGGCAATAGGTGTCCTTGGTGTGAAGTGGCAGAACGAAAAGCGGGCCGATGTTCGTCGGCCCGCCTCGTCCTTGGGTCCTTCCTTGCGCTCAGGGAATGATCGTCAGGCCGAGTCCGAACATGAATCCGACGCCATTCGTATCGGTGTTTGGCTGGGTTTCATTCCCTACCTCCAGGTCTCCGAACCGCATGTAGCCGAGATTCGCGCAGGTATTGAGAACCACCTGCTCCGACAGCTGGAACCCCACGCCTGCTGCCCCACCGACCTCGAAGCCAGTCGACGACGGGTCGTCGGCATTATCGATCGGAGTGGATTGAAACAGCACCGTCCCTGATGCCCCGATCCACGGTTTCACAATCTCGTTTTCGATGGGGATCGTGTAGCGCGGCGCCACGCCGACGCCCCACACATCCAAGTGGTTGTCACTGTCACTCAGCTCGTAGCGGCGGTAGCTGCCCGAGCCGAGCAGCGAGAAATTCCCGATCTTGGGGCCGGCGAGCAAGAGACCGCCAAATCCAAGATCGACATTGTTGAAATCGTCCCCTCCCAGCACGCTGCCGATGCCCAAGATCTCCGTATGCAGCCGCGGTGTCATGTCTTGTGCCACCACCGTGGTGAAGATCCCGCTGGCAAACAGCATGCAGAGGCCGCTGAGTACGAGTCGCTTCATCATCACTACCTCCCCGTCTCTAAGAGACAAAAAAAGCAGCATCGCGCTGCCATGATTCGGATTTGGTCCTCACCGTCCGCGACCGGGCGGACGGATTGCGCGACGGAACTCACCGTATGGGATGGTAGCCGCGATGCGATGAAGTGGGCGTGAACCCCGAATGAGCGTTTGTTGCGAGTGGTGTATTGCGGTTGGCCGGCCATCCGTCGCCGCCCCAACGGAGCGGCACGGCCAGGCCCCGATCGGAAACCGGGGCCCGACCGACCGATGGGGAGTGGGGTTAGCCCACCTTGGCATGCAGCGCGAACGCCGCCCCCTGCGGGTCCATGCACTGGACGATCATGTCGCCACCGGGAACCTCCATGGGGCCGTTGAGAATCTGGCCTCCCGACTGCTTGACTCTCTCTGTCGCCGCTGCCACGTCGTCCACGCGCGTGTAATAGAGCCAACACGGGGGTCCCGGCATATCATCGGTTTGGTTGAACATGCCACCAAGGGTCTCACCGTGTCGTCCGTACATCTGGTAGACCCCGGCGGGTCCCATGTCCATCTTCTCGGTCTTATCCCAACCAAACAACTTGTGGTAAAAGTCGAATGCAGCTCGGTAGTCGCTGGTAGCGAGTTCGTTCCACGAGAACTCGCCCACCCCCGGCGGTCCCTTTTGGTCGGGCGGCGGCTCGGCGGGCGTGTACGCGGCGAAGACTGCCCCCTGCGGGTCGCCGATGATGGCAAACCGACCGACGGTTGGCATCTCCATCTGATGATGAACCGTGGCGCCGAGCTTCTGCGCCTTTGCGGCGGTCGCGTCGACGTCTGGTGTGCCGATGTATGCCAGCCAATGTGAAGGTGCCCCCGATTTCTTTGCGTCCTGCGGAAGCGACATGACGCCGCCCACAGGAGTCTCCCGATTCATCCACATGGTGTACGGCTGGTCAGAGGGCGCTTCGTCGATCTCAAATGGGGCTGTTCCCCAGCCAATGACATTCGTGTAAAAACTCTGGGCGGCATCAGGATCGGTGGTGAGGAGTTCGTACCACAAAAACCGCCCTCGAACGGTGGCTACGGAAGCGTCAGCCATGGCATCCTCCTTCTGGAAGCGTGGTCATACGGCTGTTCGGCGAGTGTCACACATGGCGCGGTTGGGATTTCTCCTGAAACCTACGGGTGTGCGCTCGCAACGGGAAGAGCGCTTGTGATTCCTCGAGAAGGTCGCATTTTGAGACGAATCCGGAGCAGAAGCCTGAGCCATGCCAGATCGCGTGATTGTCGTCGACGACCGAGACCGAGAACAGGGGACTGAAGGAAAACTCGCGGCGCACAAAGCAGGATTGCTGCACCGCGCGTTTTCGGTCTTCGTGCTGGATTCGCGGGGAAGAGTCCTGCTCCAACGACGCGCTGCCGGGAAGTACCATTCCGCGTTACTCTGGTCCAACACGTGCTGCGGCCATCCCCGGCCGGGCGAAACCACACATGATGCCGCACGCAGGCGGCTGCAAGAGGAAATGGGGTTTGCATGCCCGCTGAGCGAGGCGTTTTCATTCACCTATCGCGCAGAGCTGGAAGGTGGCTTGGTTGAACACGAGATCGACCATGTGCTCATAGGCCAGTTCGACGGCATTCCAGCGCCAAATCCCGAGGAAGTCGACTCCTGGGCATGGGCGGACATCGAAGACCTCCACGAAGACCTCCGGGTGAACCCAGGCCGATACTCTGCTTGGCTGCCGCAAGCGTTCGATGGGTTGCGGGATCGCGGACTCGTCTAAAACAGTGTGGGGCCCGAAACAAATCGGCGCGAATTACGTCATGTTACCGTCACCTTTGATTCCAAGGGGCCAGGTTTTGGTGCATGACGAGTGCTGTAACTCCTGAGTTCATCGCGCTGCAAGAGGCCGTCGCGGGCCGTTACTCCCTCGAACGAGAGCTGGGACGCGGCGGTATGGGCGTGGTCTTGCTCGCAAGGGACGTTGCCTTGGATCGGCTTGTCGCCATCAAGCTGCTGCCGCCGGAATTGGCGCTCGGCAACGATCTGAAAGAGCGCTTTCTCCGCGAGGCCCGCACGGCCGCAGGCCTTTCCCATCCCAACATCGTGCCGATCCACGCTGTCGAGGAGCACGGCGATCTGGTGTTTTTTGTCATGGGATACATCGATGGCGAGACGCTACGTGAGCGGGTGGAACGGCAGGGAGTCCTCTCGCCGCGACTGGTAATGAAGCTTCTCCAGGAAGTTACCTGGGCCCTGGCGTACGCACATCAGCGCGGCATCGTGCATCGGGACGTCAAGCCCGACAACATCATGATCGAACGGGCAACCGGCCGTGCCCTCGTCACCGACTTCGGGATCGCCCGCCCGGCCACCGGCGAACAGCATGGGGTGGGCGAAGTGATCGGCACCGCGCGGTACATGAGTCCAGAGCAGGCATCTGGAGACCGGGTTGACGGCCGCAGCGATCTCTATTCGCTTGGCGCGACGGCGTTCTTCGCCCTCACGGGCAGAGCGCCGTTTGAAGCGGCAAGCGTGCCGGCGCTGTTGGCGAAGCATGTTACCCAAGCCCCGCCCCAGCTCGCCGCCCTCAGACCGGAAATTCCAAAGAAACTCGCGGCCGTAGTGCATCGCTGTCTGGAGAAGGCTCCCGCCGATCGCTTCCGGAGTGGTGAAGCGCTGGCCGAGGCCATCGGCCAGGCGCGGGGGCGCGAATTGAGGGCTCCGCCTCTCGTCCGGAACTTCGTTCGCAACGCGCAGGTGACGACGGCGGTGACACTCACTGCGGCCGTCGTCGCGGAGGGGGGGAACACCGATGCCGGAGCGACCGTCATCCTCCTTGCCATCGTCATTGGGCAGCTGGTCATCGTAGCGCGCCGTCTGCTGGGTGAGGGGTACACGTTCCACGACATTCGTGAGGCTCTCCTCGCCGAAGCACGCGCGCAGGAGGAAGAGGCAGACGCCGCAGGTCAGCGCAAGTTCATCCGGCGGTTCAACGGGCTGTGGCACCGGATTTGGGCGAGCAAATTCGGTCGCACGTTTTTCAAGATTGCAGGCTTTGGCATGAAGCCGCCCCGGCGCCCGGCCGTGCCCTCCGCGGACGCAACCGAACTCGTTCTCGGCCAGGCTGCGGTTGACATTTTTGACGCGCTCCCGTCGGAAGCCCGGCAACGACTCCCCGAGGTTCCGGGAGTCATTCGACGCCTCGAGCACGACGCAGAGGTCCTCAGAAGGAGAGGCGAGACGGGCGAGCGGCTTGCCACTGCGGTCGCCGCCTTGGAGAACGTACGCCTTTCGCTGCTCCGTCTCCATGCGGGAACTGCGTCAGTGGATGATCTCACAGCCGATCTCAGCCGTGCGCAGCGGATCGGGAGGAGCATCGATGCCGAGATCGCTGCCCGACGCGAAGTGGATGTGCTGGTCAAGAAGTCCTGAGCCGGAGTGAGGTGCTTTCGCAAGGCGGCTACGGGCTCAGGCGTTCCACCGTCCAGCGCACTCCCTTCCGAGTGTACAGCAAACGATCGTGGAGGCGGTTGATTCTTCCCTGCCAGAACTCGATTCGTTCCGGCCGCAGGCGAAGGCCTCCCCAGAATGGCGGGAGCGGTATGTCGCCTTTGGCGTACTCCGTTTTGTATTTGTGAAATCGGCGATCCAGCTCATCCCGTTCAGCCAAGACCGAGCTTTGCTGCGACGCCCATGCTCCGAGCTGGCTCCCTCTGGGGCGGCTCTGGAAATACGCGTTCGACTCTTCCGCTGACATGCGCGTCACAGCACCCTCGATACGCACCTGGCGCTGCAGGGTCGACCAGTGGAACACCAGCGCTGCGTACGGATTCGCATCCAGCTCGCTGCCCTTGCGACTGTCGTAGTTGGTGTAGAACTCGAACCCCCGCTCGCTGACGCCCTTGAGCAACATCATGCGCGCGGACGGACGGCCTTCCGGGGTCGCGGTGGCAACGCTCATCGATTCCGGCAGGTAGATGCCCGCCCGTTTTGCCGCGTCGAACCATTCGCGGAACAGCGTTATCGGATCGCTGCCCGCGGTCTTCTCTGAAAGACCTCCAACGACGCCACGGCCGAGCGTAACAAGCGAGCTGAGTTTCGATCGTATCGACATTCCGGTCTCTTTGCGACGGCCTCGGCCTGTAAACAACTCACCCGTTTTGGGCGCGGCAAGTAGGGATCATCGGTACTGCAGCCCGGTGGTTACATCGTCGGCTGCTCGCCCAGACGATGTCGGATGACTTCACCCTCGACCATGAACACGACGTCCTCCGCGATATTGGTGGCGAGATCCGCAATCCGCTCGAGGTCGCGAGATGCAGAGAGAAAGGCGACCGCGCGTTCAACGGCGTCAGGTTCCTTTTGCATCAGGTTTTGCAGGACCCGGAACATCTCGCGGTGGATGTCGTCTACTTCATCATCCATGGCACCGACAGTACGCGCCAATCTGTTGTCCAGGTTCACATGCGAGTCGAGGCTGGTGCGCACCATTTGTCGGACGATATCCGCCATGCGGTCGAAGTCGAGAGCAATGCCAAGCGGAGGCTGGTTAGCGAGATACGACGCCCGCTCTGCGATGTTGACGGCCTGGTCACCCATGCGTTCGAGATCGTTGTTGACCTTCATGACAGCGATAACGAAGCGTAAATCGCGAGCAACCGGTTGATGCAACGCGAGCACCTTGAGGCACTCTTCTTCAATCAACACCTCCATAGCGTCGATCTCGTTGTCGTGCTCAATGATTCGGTCCGCGAGGTGTCCGCGGCGTTCGGTAAGGGCGGTCATCGCGTTGTTCGCCGCCTCCTCTACCATGGAACCGAGTTCGAGGAGGTGTTTCTTCAACTTTTCGAGATCGCGCTCGAGATGTTTGGACATGACGTCACCTTCCTAGCCGAAGCGGCCGGATACATAGTCCTCGGTGCGCTGTTCTCGGGGGCGGGTGAACACTTGATTGGTCTCGCCGAACTCGATGAGCTGACCGGCGTCGAGAAATGCCGTGTAATCGGAGACCCGTGCCGCTTGTTGCATGTTGTGCGTCACGATGACAATGGTGTATCGCTTCTTCAGCTCGAACAGGAGGTCCTCGATCCGGCCTGTCGATACTGGGTCGAGGGCCGATGCGGGTTCGTCCATCAGGATGATTTCCGGTTGGAGCGCGAGAGCCCGAGCGATGCAGAGCCGCTGCTGTTGGCCGCCCGACAGCGCAAGCGCCGACTCCGTGAGCCGATCCTTCACCTCGTCCCAGAGCGCGGCTTTCCTCAACGATGACTCGATGAGTTCTTGGAGATCGCCACGGAATCCGTTGATCACCGGCCCCCACGAGATGTTTTTCGCAATCGTTTTGGGGAACGGGTTGGGTTTCTGAAAGACCATGCCGATGCGCCGTCGGACCTCGACCGGGTCCACGTCCGGATGGTACAGGTCGGACCCGCGGTATAATACATGCCCTTCGGTCGTTACGCCCTGAATGAAGTCGTTCATTCGATTGAAATGTCGAATCAGGGTGCTCTTACCGCATCCGGACGGCCCGATGATCGCCGTGATTCGGCGTTCCGGTACGCTCAAGCTCACCCCCCTGATGGCGGGCTTTTCGCCGTATCGAATCCAAAGATCTCTGGTTTCGAGAACAGGAGCGGTTTCCGTCTCGTCCGCGCCCGGCGGCCGAAGGTCCTGCACGCCGAGGTTGATGCCGGCCATTACCGTTGCCCTTGCGCCCGGTGTCGTATGAACACCGCCGTGGCGTTCATGATCAGCAGAACGGCGAGCAGAATGACAATCCCCGCCGCAGCAAGCTCATGAAATTCTTCTTGGGGCCGCGAAACCCAATTGAAGATCTGAATTGGTAGCGCCGTGAAGGCATCCATGGGTCCTTCGGGTACGAAGGCGACGTATGTCAGGGCGCCAATCATGATCAAGGGGGCGGTTTCGCCGATTGCCCGTGATAACGCGAGAATTGTCCCGGTCAGGATCCCCGGCAAGGCGGCCGGGAGCACATGGTGGTGGATGGTTTGAAGCGGCGTGGCGCCCAAGGCATACGCGGCCCGCCGGATAGAGTCCGGTACCGCGCGAAGGGCTTCCCGTGAGGCAATGATGATTACAGGCAGGATGAGCAAGCTCATCGTCAGTGCTCCCGCGAGCACGCTTCGGCCCAGACCGAGCCACCGTACGAAGAGGACGAGTCCCAAGATTCCGTAAACGATAGAGGGCACGCCGGCGAGGTTTGCGATCGTAATCTCGATGATGGTGTTGAGACGATTACGCTTTGCATACTCCTCGAGGTAAATCGCCGCTGCAACCCCAACCGGGATTGAGATGACGGCGGTGAAACCGATGAGCCACAGCGTTCCCCATAACGCCGATTTGATCCCGGCCCGTTCGGGGAATCGCGAGGGGAACTCTGTCAGAAACTGCAGGTCCAGCCACGGGAGACCCTCGCGGGTCGCGTGAACCAACAGCACGGCCAACAGGATGAGGCAGCACCACGTGAGGACCAGGCAAGTGTTCCGGAACACCGCGGCGCTCACTTTGCGGCGCGCCAGATTCGGCGGGCTCTCGAGCACGGATCTCACTCGTACACCTCACGAAACCGACGCAAAATTCGGTTCGCCGCCACGTTCGACACGAGGGTGATCGCGAACAAGAGGGCACCCACGGCAAAGATCGTTTGATACTCCACCGTGCCGGCCGGAGTATCTCCCAGGCTCACCTGCACGATGTAGGCGGTCATCGTCTGGATGCTCTCGAGTGGATTGCCCGTCAGTCGTGGGGTTGCTCCGGCCGCAATCGTGACTGCCATGGTCTCGCCGACCGCGCGTGACAGGGCGAGAACGAACGATGCAACGATTCCGGAGAGCGCACCAGGCACGACCACCCGAGCCGAGACTTCGAAGGGCGTCGCACCGAGCGCATATGCTCCCTGGCGCAGGGAATCCGGGACCGCACGAAGCGCGTCGTCGCAGAGCGACGCCACCATCGGCAGCACCATGATCCCCACCACGATCGACGCGCTTGCGGCGTTGAAAATATTGGTGCTTGGGAAAACGGTCCGAAGGAGCGGCGTGATAAAGGTGAGCGCAAAGTACCCGTATACGACTGTCGGTATCCCCGCCAAGATCTCCAAAATGGGTTTGACGATGGTCCGCGCGCGTTTCGAGGCATACTCACTCAGGTAGATGGCGCTGGCGAGCCCAATTGGGATCCCGATCACGGCCGAACCGATGACAATGAGAAAGGTCCCGGCCACGAGTGGCAGAACGCCAAAC
>JBFHWR010000068.1:0-13706 GCA_041599395.1 Gemmatimonadales bacterium
CCCTCTGCTCCGCCGTACCGTGACGTTCGCTCCACCGGCCCGCAGCTCACGGGCGAAATACTGGATTCCTTCGGTCGGTGTGGGAACCAAGTCGGGAGCGCCACCGGGATGGAGCGGCAGAAGGTTGATGAAGGCGCCGAGAGACGTCGCGATCCGGGCGAGTTCACGGGCGTCTTCGGCTCGGTCATTGAAGCCGCGAATCATGACATACTCAAACGTCACGCGACGGGGGAACGCTCGGAGCACTTCGAGGACGTCCTGAAGGGGATATTTGCGCTCGATCGGCATCAGCAAGGCCCGCTGCTCACCAAAGGGCGAGTGGAGCGACAGCGCCACCCGGAATTGCTCGGACCGAGCCGCAAGCTCCCGCAGGCGGGGAATGATTCCGATAGTGCTCACCGTTACGCGGCGGGCGCCGATACCAAAACCGCGGGGATGGTTGAGGATCGTGAGTGCGCGGTCGACCGCGGACCAGTTGTGGAGTGGCTCACCCATGCCCATGAAGACCACGTTGGTCGGCAAGGTGCCGTCGGGTTCGAGCAGCGGTTCCCGTACCTGCGCCGTGATCTCCCACGGCGCGAGATGTCGCTCGAGGCCCATGGTCCCGGTGGCGCAGAATCGGCATGCATACGCGCATCCGGCCTGCGAGGATATGCAGAGGGTACGACGTTTCCCCTCCGGGATCGACACGCACTCGACGGCCGTGTGAGGGGGAAACACCCAGAGGCGCTTTTCTGTCGCATCTCTGGACAGCTGCCGGGTGTGAAGTCTCGGCCGGAGCAGGGGAAAGTCACGCGAAAGTGATTGCACCAGTTGACGCGGAAGCTCGGATGCGTGGCTCCAGTCGGGGACGGGTCGTTGCCACAGCCGGGGCAGCAGCTGCTGAACGCGATACCGAGGTTCCCCGTGCGCTGTGACCCATGCCTCGAGCGCGGCCTCGGCCTGATCGGGATCGAGATCGAGGAGGTTCACGGGCGGCGCGGGTCGAGGCTGCTCTACCATGATTGCCGAAAGGTACTCGGCGCTGCCGCCCGAAGCGCCCGCAGGGTTGAGACGAGCCCGCACTTCCGGAGCCTATAGCGGTATCTTTCTATGGCATTATGTTGCGCTAGCGCCTGCACTTGAAGCAGTTGCGCGGCGCGGGTTGGGCCAGTCCATCACGGCTCATGCTGAGGAGGAGCGTCAACCGACAGCGAGTGACACAACACGAGCGGTAGTAGAACGAGGCCTATGACTGCGACGACGATGCGCACCCATCGCTGCGGCGCGCTTCGGAGTGCCCACGTGGGCCTCGAAGTGCGCTTGGGTGGTTGGGTGCACCGAACCCGGGACCTGGGCGGGATCCTCTTCTTCGATCTGAGAGATCGGGACGGGATCGTGCAAGTGGCATTCGGTCCCGATTGGACCCCGGCCGAGGTCCTCAGCGACGCCGCCGACGTAGGGATGGAGTCGGTGGTGATGGTGCGGGGAACGGTGACGGGCCGTCCCGATGATGCGCGAAATCCGGAGATGTCGACGGGCGACGTCGAGGTCCGGGCCGTGGCCGTGGAGGTCCTCGGTCCAAGCGAACCGCCCGCCATCCCGGTGTGGCGTCAGAAGGGAGAGGAGCTTCCGTCGGAGGAGCTGCGGCTGCAGCATCGGCACCTGGATCTCCGACGTCCGGAGCTGCAGCGTCATTTCGCCCTGCGGCACCGACTGTTGCAGCGGGCGCGTGCCACGCTGACCGGCCTCGATTTCTATGAGATCGAGACCCCGTTGCTGACGAAACCGACACCGGAGGGGGCACGAGACTATCTCGTTCCGTCTCGCATCCATCGCGGGCAGTTCTACGCCTTGCCGCAATCACCCCAGATCTACAAGCAGCTGCTCATGATTTCGGGATTCGACCGGTATTTTCAGATTGCCCGCTGTTTTCGAGACGAGGACCTGCGTGCCGACCGGCAACCTGACTTCACCCAAATCGACATCGAAGCGTCCTTCGTGACCAGCGAGGATGTCTACGCGTTCGTCGAAACGGTGCTCGTCGCACTCTGGGACGAGGCCGGATTTCGTGTTGACGCGCCGTTTCCGCGCATGACGTTTGACGACGCGGTCGAGCAATACGGCACGGACAAACCGGATTTGCGGTTTGGCTACGTGATCACCGATCTCACGGACCTGGTGCGTGGGCGGGGGTTCCGGGCGTTCGACGAATCAATCAATGGCGGGGGTCGCGTTCGGGGAATTCGGATACCCGACGGCGCGACACTTTCGCGCAAGCAAGTCGACGGTTTGACGGCTTTGGCAAAACAAAGCGGGACCGGCGGCCTGGCGACACTCAAGCGCCGGGGGGACGCGCTCAGTGGACCGCTGGCGAAACTCGACGGGCTGAGCGCCGCGACCGCCGAGCTGGAAGACGGCGGCCTCCTGGTTGCCACGGCGGGACCGGACGAGGTCACGTCGCCGGCCCTCGATATCGTGCGGCAAGCCGTCATTCAGGAACTCGCACCGCCGGCCAGAGTGGAGCATGCGTTCGTGTGGGTTGAAGATTTTCCGTTGCTGGAACCGGACGCCCAGACGGGGGGCTGGGTGTTTGCCCACCACCCGTTTACGGCGCCACGCCACGATCAGGAACAGGCGCTGCGCGATGGCGCATACGCCGACTTGCGGGCGCAGCATTACGACGTCGTGTACAACGGTGTCGAGCTCGGGAGCGGGTCGATCCGTATTCATGAAGCCGCGACGCAACTCGCGGTGTTTCGCAGCATGGGCATTTCCGCCGGTGAAGCCGAGCAGCGGTTCGGCTTTCTGTTGAAGGCCCTGCGAGCGGGCGCGCCGCCGCACGGCGGGTTTGCTGTTGGGTTTGATCGGGTCGCGATGCTCCTGGCCGGAGGCGAGAGCCTGCGTGACGTGATTGCGTTTCCCAAAACGACGGCGGCCCGCGCCCTATTTGAAGGGGCGCCGTGCGAGATCGATGCGCGCGACCTTGCCGAACTCGGGATCACGGTACGAGCACCATGAGCGAGGAGATCACGCACCGTCTCTCTGCCGAGGGTGCCGACCTTCAACTCTTGGCGGGCGTCAACGACCTGAATCTCCACGAGCTGGAACGGGCCACCGGGGTACGGGCGCTGTTGCGCGGCGAGCAGATGGCGCTGGCCGGTCGGCTGGAGGCGGTGGAGCACGCCTCCCGCATCGCGACGGCCATGATCGATCGCGCGCGCCTTGGCGAGCCGCTCGCGCCCGAAGACGTACGGCGGCTGATCGACGAGGGGGGAGCGGATGCCGACGTGCTCGCAAACGGCGATCTCAAGATCGTGTTGCCCGGTGCCCGGCGGGCAGTGCGTCCCAAGGGCCAGGGTCAGCGCAACTACGTCCAGGTCATGCGTGACAGCGAGATCGTGATCGGGATCGGGCCGGCGGGGACCGGGAAAACCTATCTTGCCGTGGCCATGGGTGTGGAAGCCCTCACGCGCAAGCGGGTGCGCCGTCTCGTGCTGGCACGGCCGGCAGTGGAAGCGGGGGAACGGCTCGGCTTTCTCCCCGGTGACCTTCAAGCCAAGGTCGATCCGTACCTGAGACCGCTCTACGACGCGCTCGAAGACATGATGCCGTTCGAACGGATCCAAAAGGCGATGGAGCAGCGCACCATCGAGATTGCCCCGTTGGGTTACATGCGAGGGCGCACCCTGGCGGATGCGTTTGTGATTCTCGACGAGGCGCAGAACGTGACGGCGGCGCAGATGAAGATGATGCTGACTCGACTCGGCCTGAATTCCCGCGCCGTCATCATCGGTGACAAGACGCAAATCGATCTGACGAGCCGGGAGGAGTCGGGTCTCATCCACGCCGAACGCATCCTTCCCGGGATCGAGGGTGTCGGGTTCGCGTACTTGGACGAGCACGACGTTGTGCGGCATCGCCTCGTGCGGGACATCATTCGCGCGTACGAAGAGGATCAGCAAACATGAAGGCGGGTGCGTCGGCGCGGCAGCTGGTGTTCGAGCTCCAACCGCGAGGGGTGGCGGGCCGAATCTGGTTCCATACGGTGCGTTGGGGTCTCCTGGTTGGGCTGGCGACGCTCACCTATCTGCTCTATCCCGTTGGCGGAGGTTTCGACGCACCCCTCCCTGAAGTTGGTGACGTGGCGCCGGTCGAAGTCATCGCGCCGTTCGAGTTTGAGGTGCGAAAGCCTGCCGATGCGATCGAAACGGAGGCCGAAGCCCGCGCGTTGTCGGTGCAGCCAGTGTACGAGTATCGGCCGGACGTGGTCGATTCGGTGGTCGCCCGAGCGAACGCGGTCTTTGCGGCGCTCGACAGCGCCGAAGCACCGGCACAGCTGATGGCCGCCGCGGGGCGACACGATATCCGGCTGACGTTCGCCGAAGCTGAATACCTCCTGGCCAATCGCCGCTTGGGCGCATTCCTCAACGCGGTCAGGACGATGGCACGGCAGCAGCTGGCGCGCGGCGTGCCGGCGCCGAACACGGTGGAAGCCGAACAGAGTGCTCAAATCAACGAACGCCGTCCCGACGAGCCCGATCGTCTGATTTCCCGTGATTCGGTGTTCACGTATCAGGAGTTTCTCAACAGCCGGCTGACGGCTCACCCCGCGCGGGGATCGCCGATTGCCGACCGGATCTTCCACAAGTTTCTGATTGCCCTGTTTGAACCGACCCTCGTCCCCAACACCGCGGCAACCGAGGCTTTGCGGGCCGAGCTGCGGGCGACGGTCGACTCGGTGCGTGACGTGGTTCGCCGGAACGAGCGCATTGTCGATGCCAACGAGGTCGTGACGCCGGACATCTACGATCGGTTGGTCGAACTTCGGAACCAGCAGATCCGATTGGGCAGAGATGACGACGGCAGCCTCTTGGTAACGATTGGGCAGATCTTGACCAACGCCTTGGTCCTCGCGCTCTTCTGGGCCCTCCTGATGCTGTTCCTTCCCGATCTGTACGCCTCGCTTCGGCACATGTCGGTCCTCGCGATGGTGTTCGGGTTTGTCATTCTCGGAGCGGGCGCGATCTTGCGGTTCATCAGCGGCGCGCCGGCACCCGAGCTGATTCCGATACCGTTTGCGGCCATGCTGGTAACGATTCTCTTCGGCGGGCGTCTTGCGATGGTGTCCGCAATGGTGTTGGCCGTGTTGTTGGGGTCACAAGCCGTGTATGGCGGGCAAGACGCGCTGTTCATCGCCCTCGTCGGCGGCATGGCGGCGGCGCTGAGCGTGCGGACGATTCGGCGACGGAATCAGCTGCTTGCGTCGGTGACCGTCGTGACCATCGCGTTTCTCCTGGCCGGTGTGACCGTGGGGCTGCGCGGGGGGACCGGTGCGGCGGAGATGGGGGTGACAGGGCTCCTCGGGGGCATCAATATTGTCGCGTCTGCTGCGCTGGTGCTGCTCACGTTACCGCTCTTCGAGTCCGCGTCCCGCATCACCACCGAACTGACGCTTCTCGAGCTGTCCGACCCCAATCGGCCGCTGCTCCGACGCCTCGCCACCGAGATTCCGGGGACCTACGCGCACAGCATCACGCTCGCCAACTTGTGTGAAGCGGCCTGCAACGCCATCGGGGCGCACGGTCTGCTGGCGCGCGTGGGATGCTATTACCACGACATCGGGAAACTCAAAAAGCCGCAGTTCTTCGTCGAGAATCAGTCGCGGGGCGAGAATCCGCACGACAAGCTCAAGCCGGACGTGTCAGCGTCGATCATTCGGAACCATGTGTTGGAGGGCGTCGCGCTCGCGGAGGAGCACAAGCTGCCTGAAGCGATCAGGGCCTTTATCCCGGAGCACCACGGTACGGCGGAGATCACGTATTTCCTCGATCGCGCGCGACAACAGGATCCGGAAGCCAAGATCGATGCGAGCCTGTTTCGCTACCCGGGACCCAAGCCGAAGTCGGTCGAAACAGCCGTGGTGATGCTCGGCGACAGCGTCGAAGCCGCGCTACGCGTGTTGGATGATCCGACGGAAGCGAAGCTGCGAGATGCCATCGATCATCTGGTGCAAAAGCGCATCGAATCCGGCGAGCTCGACGAGTCACCGCTCACCCTGGCCCAAGTCGTCACGGTCAAACAAGAGTTTCTCCGTGTGTTTTCCGGCATGCATCACAGCCGGATCGACTATCCGGCCTCGACGGGCGGGATTGCGGCAGGGTGGGATGCAGGTGCCAAGTCGTGAGATTCAAGTGGAGTTCGAATGTGACCAGAACGTGGTTTCGCACGGTCGCGTGGAGCAGGCGGTTCGCATGGTGTTGGAGGGCGAAAGCAGCAGTTCCGTACACGTCAGCGTCACCTTCGTCTCGCAAGACCGCGTTCGCGAACTCAATCAGCGACATTTAGATCGCAGCGACACGACTGATGTCATCGCGTTTGCGTTGCCGCACCCGGGGCTCCTCGTGGGGGATGTGTACGTGTGTCCCGCGGTCGCCCGGCGCACCGCGCGCGAGACGGGGGTTTCCGAAGCGGAGGAGATCCTGCGCCTCGTAGTGCACGGCACATTGCATGTGCTGGGGTACGAGCACCCCGAGGGTGCCGAGCGACGCCGCTCGCCGATGTGGCGGGTGCAGGAAGCGTACGTGCGTGGCCTGTGCCATGAGGGTCCATGAGTCCCACGGCCTTTCCCTGGATTGCAGCGGCGGTTGCCACCCTGGCGGCGTGTTGGTCGGGCATGCTGGCGGCCGCCGAGGAGTCAGCGGCGGTCAGCCACACGCTGGGAGACGCGCCGTCCCCGGTTCGGGGATCGGTCCCGGTCGATCGGGCTCTCGTCATTGGGCGGATCGCGCTGTTGCTGATTGCGGGTGTGGCTGGCGCGCAGGCGGTGGGCTGGCTGCACCGTCCCACGCCGCAGGCGTTTGCGGTTGGGGCCGTCGCGGCAGGGTTTCTCTACATGCTGGGAGAGGCAATTCCGCGAGCCGCGGCTTCGTTGTCACCGAGAATGGCGGCGGCGGCGGTGCCGCTCGCTCGCCGGAGCTTGCTCGTATTTGGGCCTCTACTCGGTTTGATGTCGTGGATCGAACGCCGCGTTCAGATCGTCTTGCCGCCGCGCGTGCGCGATGCGGGCCTGTATGGGCGGGCACGGCGGGACATGGTGGACGGCGTGCTGTCCCTGAGTGAGACCACCGTGGCCGAAGCCATGACGCCACGCCTCGACGTGATGGCGGTGGACAGCGCGAGCACGTGGCCCGAACTGGCCGAGTTATTGCGGAAGAGTGAGCACGCGCGCATCCCGGTGTACACGGCGGACCTCGACAACATCGTCGGGATTCTCGATGCAAAGGACCTCGCGTCGGCCATCGCCGGCACGGCGCCCCCGCCGGACAACTGGCTCGACCTGGTGTATCCCGCGTCATTCGTGCCAGAGTCGAAGACGTTGTCGCAACAACTGGCCGATTTTCAGGGGGGACCGGCGCACGTGGCCATTGTGGTCGATGAGTTCGGCGGGACATCGGGTCTCATCACGAGGGAGGATGTGCTCGAGGAAATCGTGGGTGATATCTATGACGAATACGATGTCAACGAGCAGCCCTCGATTCTCCGAGAAGGCGACGACCGGTTGTGGGTCGACGGCGGGGTCACGATCGATGACCTCGCTAGCGAGCTGGGGACGGCGTTCCCGCAGGAGGATGTCAGCACGGTTGGCGGACTGGTCTACTCGGAGCTCGGGCGCGTGCCGATGCCGGGTGAAGAGCTCCACATCGCGAACTTCCGGGTTGTTGTCGAGCAGGTGTTCCGGCGTCGAATCAAACGGGTTTACTTCGAGCGCACCCCCGACAGCGTTCTCACGAAGCACGAGCCCGAGGCCGCTCCGTGATCAGCGCGTTCCTGGTCGTGCTCGGGGCCGTGCTTGCCATCGGTGGCGTGACGGTTTCCGTTGGGGCGGCGGCCGTAAACCGCGTGGAGCTGTATCGGTGGGTGACCGGCCGTTTACGAGGTGCCGATGCCGCAGAGACACTGCTGGCAACGCCGGCGCGCATCACGCGCGGTGCAGCCGCAACGACCTCGGCGGGCGTTTTGGTCGCCGCGTTCGGGATCTGGGTGACGGTTGCGTCGCTGCCGTTGCCGTTGCTCGTGCTGGCCGTTGGGTTGATCGCCGTGCCTGTGTTTGCCGGCGCCGTGTTTGCGTTGGGCCGGGCAGCAGGCCGGCACTGGCCCGAGGAACTCGTGCGCGGCGGTATTCCCTGGATTGTGTGGGCCGCGAGGCTCCTGGTCCCGGTGCGGTCAACGGCGGAGGCGTCCCGGGAGCGACTCGAACCGACGCGATCCGACGTTGTCAAAACACTCGGGACCGAACAGCTGAGCGCCGTTTCGGAAGTGCTCACATTTGCCGAGCGGCCGGTTCGGGAAATCATGACGCCCCGTCCGAACGTCGTCGCCGTACGCGAGGGCGCCTCGCTCGAAGAAATCGGCGCCGCATTTGCCGAGTCGGGGTATTCACGGATTCCGGTGTATCGCGAAACGCTCGACAACATCACCAGCATGGTGTACGCGATTGATCTGTTCAAGGTCCCACCTGGCGGGGAACTTCCCCTGCGGCCGGTCGCCACGGCGCCGGCATCAAAACCGTGCGGAGACCTCTTATTTCAGATGCAGCGCGACCGACAGCAGCTTGCGGTGGTATTAGATGAGTATGGTGGCACTGCCGGGATCGTGACGTTTGACGATCTCGTGCAGGCCCTCGTCGACGCCATTTCGCCGTCCACAAACGGCGCGAGAGAGGAGCCAAGAACGATGGACGTGATTGAAGTGAGCGGCACGACACCGTTGGCGGAGATTGCTGCACGGTTCGAGGCGTCAATCTTGAATGAGGCGGAGACCATCGGCGGCGTGCTCGCGCGCGCAGCGGGCCGCATCCCCGCACGGGGAGAACGGTTTGAGCTTGGTGGACTGGAATTCGATATCCTCGATGCCAGCGCAACCCGGGTCAAGCGGGTGGCGGTCCGACGAGGAACTGTGCCCGTGGTGAAGCTCGACCGGACGATCGAGCCGTGACCGGAATGAGACGGATCCCGGCCGCCTACCAGGCGCCGTCGTTCCTGCGACGGCTCCGGCGATACTTTCTCGTCGGGTTGATCGTCATGGCACCGGTTGGACTTACCGGGTTCGTCCTGGCGTGGGTCTTTCGACGCCTCGATAGGATCCTCGGGGTGCCGCTTGGCCGCGCACTGCCCGTCCAGATACCCGGACTCGGCTTTGTGTTACTGGCGATCTTCGTTGTCCTCGTCGGATGGGTCGTTCACCTGGCGGCCGGTCGCCAGCTGTTGCAGTGGTGGAATACGCAGCTCGTGCGATTCCCGCTGACCGGACGCATTTACAATGCCGTGAGCCAGATCGTCCAGTCCGTGGTCGGTGGCCGCCGCAAACTGTTCCTACGAACCGTGTTGGTCCCCTATCCGACTGACGACCTGTGGGCCGTGGCGTTCGTGACCAGTGACGATGCCCCCGAGACATCGCGCCTGGTGGGTGAGCCGTGTGTGAACGTGTTTGTTCCGACGACGCCCAATCCGACATCGGGGTTCATGCTGATCGCGCCGAAACGGCGCGTCATTGATATCGACGTGTCGGTGGAGGAAGCGATGAAGCTCATCATCTCCGGCGGATCGGTAAGTCCGTCCGGGCCGATGACACCCGCCATCCGCCGCGGGCTGGATGTGGAGTCCTTGTTCAGGAGCCAAGGCGATTGACACAGGCTGCCGGGCCGCAAGACGAACTTCGTCACCTCGCTGAGGCCGGCGACATCGACGGGTTTCTCGCGCTGGCGCGTGACGTGCACGCGTCCGATCTGTCTGACGCACTGGCCGCCCTGCAGGACGACGTCCGGCTAAAGCTCGTGCAGCGCCTGCCCGCCGAGATCGCGTCGGAGGCGATCGCCGAGATGGGGCAGGAAGAGCACCCGGAGCATCTCCTCGCGGCGCTCCCGTCTGACACGGCTGCGCACATCGTCGAGGAGCTGTCGGATGACGACGCCGTCGACCTGATTGCCGAGCTGCCGCCGGATACGGCCGCCGACATCTTGGCCGAGGTCGAGGACAGCAGCGACATCGAACGCCTGCTCGCCTACCATGAGGAGTCGGCGGGCGGGTTGATGACGACGGAAGTCGTGAGCGTCAACCATTTAGCCACGGCGTCGGAGGCCATCGATGAGATCCGTCGGCAGGGCGAGGAGGTCCAAGACTTCTATCAAGTGTACTGTGTAGACGGTCAAGGCCGGCTCGTCGGTATCTTGCCGTTGAAGGAACTCGTGCTGGCAAACGTGGGTCGGTCCGTGCGGGACATCATGGTGCCGCCGCCCGCCACCGCGACACCGGAACTGGACCAGGAAGAAGTCGCCCGCATCATGGGCCGCTACAACGTCGCGGCGCTCGCGGTCGTGGACAGGGACGGCCGCCTCCTTGGGCGGGTCACGTTTGACGACGTGATCGACGTGGTGGAGGCGGAGAGTACGGAGGACCTCTTGAAGTTCGGCGGCGCGTCGGCCGACGAGGAACTCGCCGGCACCTGGCAACAGGCCGTCCGCAATCGGCTGCCGTGGCTCTACGTCAACATGATCACCGCATCGCTTGGTGGAGCAGTGGTCTTCGTGTTTCGTGAAACCATCGACCATTTGTTGCTCTTGGCGGCGTTGATGCCGGTGATCGCCGCCATGGGCGGGAACGCAGGGACGCAGGCACTGGCCGTCACGGTCCGGCGCATAGCGGTCACGACGATCCCGGCGGGAAAGGCGATGGGCGTCGTGGGCAAGGAGTTTCTCGTCGGAGCCGTGAACGGGGTGGCGGTCGGAACGGTGCTCGCCGTCGCAACGAGCTTGATGGGGCAAAGTTGGACGATTGGTTTTGTCGTGATGCTCGCGATGTGGGGGAATCTCATTTTGGCGACGGCGGCCGGCGCCGCGATCCCCATCGTGTTGCAAAAAATCGGGGTCGACCCGGCGGTGGCGAGTTCCGTGTTCGTGACCGCTCTCACCGATGTTTTCGGGTTCTTTCTGTTACTGAGTTTGGCTGCCGCCCTGTTGTTACCGTGAGCCGTCGCGACCAGGCCGTGGCGCTACAGCGATCGTTGCCCGAGCCGTGACCGTGCAGACCGCAGCACTGATCGACGGCATTCGGGCGCGCGAGGTCCCGGCCCTTGCCCGGGCGATCTCCTTGGTCGAAAACGGGCGCGACGATTTTGAAGCGCTGCTCTCGGCGCTCCATCCTGGAGTGGGGGCAGCGTATCGGATCGGCGTGACGGGACCACCGGGAGCCGGAAAATCGACGCTGGTCGAACGGATAACCCACGTCTACCGACGTCGAGACAAGACGGTAGCCGTGGTAGCCGTCGATCCAACGAGCCCGTTCAGCGGCGGAGCGTTGCTGGGTGATCGCATTCGGATGGAATCGGTCACGCTCGATCCGGGCGTGTACATCCGATCGATGGCGTCGCGGGGGGCGACTGGTGGCATTGCGACGACAACGCGCGAGGTCTGCGACGTGCTCGACGCGTTCGGCTTCGATCGGATTATCATCGAAACGGTGGGCGTCGGTCAATCCGAGCTGGCCGTGGCGGCGACCGCGGACACGGCAATGTTGGTGCTGGTTCCGGAGTCCGGAGACGGTGTCCAAGTGCTGAAAGCCGGCGTCATGGAGATTGCGGACGTGTACGTGGTGAACAAGGCGGACCGGCCGGGCGCCGAGCGCCTGACCGTGGAACTCGAAACGATGCTGGGCATTCGGCGTGGGCTCGCCCATCCGGCGGCTCCGCATCATGGGCCAGGGCACCGCGGGGACCCGGTGACGCCCGCGGATGCCCCCGGGGAATGGAGACCGCCCACGCTCACAACGGTGGCGGTGAAAAACGAGGGCGTCGACCGCGTGATTGATGCTCTCGAAGCGCACTATGCCTATCTTCAGAGTAGCCGCACACTGGAACTGCGTCGCCGCGAACATCTGGCGCGCCATACGCGTGAGGTGGTCGACCGCGCTCTGAGCGTGTCCGTGTGGCAGAACGGTAAAGGAGAAGCCCTCTTGGACGAGCGACTCGACGAGTTGGTCAGTGGATCCATCAGCCCGTACCAGGTTGCCAAGCGCATCATTGATGCTTGGAACGCCGGGAGGGCTCCAGGTGAGTAGCGTGAGCGGCGCCGACGGACCGCGCGACGTGCCGGGGTCGAGTGCGGGCAGGCGCTCCGTGCCGCCGGGTGCGCGTGAGGTGGCGCCACTCTACACGGCAGCCGACCTGGAGGGGTTTGATCCGAGCACGGACCTCGGTGAGCCCGGCAGCTACCCGTTTACGCGCGGCACCCATCGAACCATGTACCGCGGCAAGCTCTGGACGATGCGCCAGTTTGCCGGGTTTGGCTCGGCGGCGGACGCCAACGAGCGCTTCAAGTTCCTGCTGAGCACCGGGCAAACTGGGCTCTCCGTCGCATTTGATTTCCCCACCCTCATGGCCTACGACTCCGATCATCCGCGAGCCGAAGGTGAGGTGGGCAAATGCGGCGTCGCCGTGTCCTCGCTCGCCGACATGGAAACGCTCTTCGACGGCATTCCGATGGATCAGGTCTCCACGTCGATGACGATCAACGGGCCGGCAGCGATGCTGTTCTGTTTTTACGTTGCGGCGGCCGAGCGACAGGGCGTCGACATCGCCAAACTGCGGGGGACGATTCAGAACGACATTCTCAAGGAATACGTCGCTCAACACGCATGGGTGTATCCCGTGGAGCCCTCGCTCAAAATCATTGTCGATCTATTTGCGTGGGCCAGCGAACACACCCCAAAGTGGAATACGATTTCGATCAGTGGGTACCACATCCGGGAGGCGGGGGCCACGGCCGTCCAGGAGCTGGCCTTTACGCTTGCGAATGGGTTTGAATACGTGGAGCGCGGGTTGGACCGCGGCCTGGACATCGATACGTTTGCTCCGCGGCTCTCATTTTTCTGGGACGTTCATAACGATCTGTTTGAAGAGGTGGCCAAGATGCGGGCGGCACGGCGCATTTGGGCCCGGCACCTGCGCGAGCGGTACGGCGCGAAGGACCCGCGTTCGTGGATGATGCGCTTTCACTGCCAGACGGCGGGGGTGTCGCTCACGGCGCAGCAACCACTGAACAACATCGTGCGGGTTGCCTATCAAGCGCTGGCGGCCGCGCTCGCGGGAACGCAATCGCTCCACACCAACTCCCTGGACGAGACCCTCGCGCTGCCAACCGAGGAATCGGTCAAGGTCGCGCTCAGAACCCAGCAGATCCTCGCCTACGAGACCGGGGTCGCCAACGTGGTCGACCCGTTGGGGGGGTCATACTACGTCGAGAGCCTCACCAACGCCATGGAGCGCGAGGCGGAGCAGATCTTTGAGGAGATTGCGAACGTCGGCGGAGTCCGGCGAGGCATCGAAGCCGGGTGGTTTCAGCAGCAGATTGCGCAAAGCGCCTATCGCGAGCAACACGAGATCGAACAAGGGCGTCGCGTCGTGGTCGGCGTGAGCGATTTCGTCGAGGATGAGGGACATGACGTGGAGATCCTCCGGATTGGCGACGAAGCGGGTGCAATCCAGTGTGCACGCTTGGCGGAACTCCGGGCCACCCGCGACAACGCGCGTGTCGAGCAGTGTCTCGCGGCCCTGAAGGCGGCCGGAGAGCAGGACGCAAACGTCATTCCGCCCATGCTCGATTGTGCGCGGGCGTACTGTACACTTTACGAAATCCGACACGCTTTGGAGGAGGTTTATGGCGCGTATCGCGA
>JBFHWR010000069.1:0-13702 GCA_041599395.1 Gemmatimonadales bacterium
CCAACGAAGCCGGCCGATCCGACGGGCACGCGAGTACGCCAGGGCATGATCGAAGAGAGCAATTTCAACGTGACCGTGGGCATGACGGACTTGATCTCGCTCCAGCGGGACTTTCAAGCGAATCTGAGCGCACTTCGCGCCATGGACGATGTGTTGGACAACATGGTCAATGAAATCGGGCGGCCATTAAGGTGATGCGCACCGACGAGAAAGGTTGGTAGAGCAATGGATCCGGGACTTCGCACGTCCGCGAGCGGGATGCTGGCGCAACAAATGCGAATTGATGCGATTGCAAACAACCTCGCAAATGTGAACACACCTGGCTTCAAGCGCAGCCGGGTCACTTTCGAGGACATGCTGTATGAGACGGTTCAGCAGTCGGGGATCGTGAACTATCAGGGAGCGGATACGGCGCCACCCGTACAACTCGGAAGAGGTGTGCGGCTGGCGACAATTCAGCGCATTCATACCCAGGGTGCTCCGGAGCCTACGCAGCGACCGCTCGACTTTGCCATTGAGGGCAACGGCTTCTTCCAGGTGCTTCTACCTGACGGGCGACGGGCGTACACACGTGACGGCAGCTTTCACATCTCCGACACCTCATCGCTCGTAACCCACAGCGGCTATACACTGGCGCCACCGGTGAGCATACCGTCAGATGTCTTGGGTGTCACCGTTGGGCGCGGCGGCGTCGTGTCGGGAATGATCGAAGCCGGAGGACGGATGGTCGAGCTGGGACGGCTGGAGTTGGCTCGCTTCGTCAACCCAAGTGGCTTGGTGAGCATGGGTGAAAACCTGTACGGTGAAACGGCGGCATCGGGGCCGGCATTGCTGGGGCTGCCGCAAGAAGATGGCTTTGGAAGCGTACTGCAGGGGATGCTCGAAACCAGCAATGTTGAGATCGTGCAGGAAATGGTGGACATGATCGCGGCGCAGCGAGCATACGAAGTCAATTCGCGCGCAATTCGAACGGCAGACGAAATGCTCGAGACGGCAACCAATGGCCTGCTGCGCTAAAACACTGAGCTTGGTATTCCTCGCGCCCGCCGCCGTGGCGGCTCAGGACCGTTCTGCGAGCGTGTCCGTGGAGTTTGAGCGGCGGGTCGCAGAGGCCGTTGCCGCGGTCTGGGAGGTGCCGGCGGACAAGATCCGATTGGAGTGGGGTTCTCTGCGGGAAGCCGTGGAATTGAGCGACGACTGGGAGTTCCGATTGATGGGCAACGGTGCCAACAGTTGGTTTGCGGTCGCGATGGAGAGTTCGGGACGTCCGCGCACGGCTGCCAGAGTCCGCGCGGCAGTCAAAACAACCGTTGCAGTGAGCGCCCGCCGTTTGACCTCTGGTGCTGTCCTCAGCAATCAAGACATCCAGATCGTCGAGCGGGAGCGGTGGGGACCTCCGGAGCCGGGAAGTGCTCGCGTTGAAGCTGGCTGGATTGTTCGCCAGCCAATCGCGCGCGGACAAGTGTTGCTCCCCCCGACAGTGTCTCCCCCGATGCTGGTGCGGTCCGGCGAGAGGATAGACGTGGTCTGGTCCCGTGGCCGCGTGAGCGTGCGCACTGAGGGCGTTGCGCTGGAGACTGCTGCTCTTGGTGAAGAGGTTCGTATTCGATTGCGCGACCAGCGACGCAACATCGTCGGGATCGTCACGGCACTCGGTGTAGCGGAAATGACCGCCAGGAGCGGCCGCCGATGAGCCCAACCGGATTGCGCGCGCTCTCCGTCGCCGTCTCGTTGATTGCGTGTCCGGTTGCCGTGGCGGCGCAAACGGTTGATTCCACGGCTGTTCCCCTTCGGCAACGGGCATCATGGCTGTCCGACGAGCAGTTGCTCCGTGTCGGGGACATCATCACGGTCGTCATCGATGAGGTTGTGTCGGCAAGTGAAAGGACCAGCCGAATCGCGACAGACGACCGTTCGCAGAGCACGTCCCTCGCTGCGGAGCTTATCGGCACCTTCGACAAATCGGCGGATTTCGCAACCGGATTGGATCAGAGTTCTCGGCATGATGGTCTCGCCAGACATGAGGGCGATTTAGCTGCTGTCGTGAGTGTACGGGTTGTCGCCGTGGAACCCGGCGGGTTGCTGCGGGTTCGGGGGACTCGCTCAGTCACCGTGGACGGACGCGATCAGGTCGTCAGTCTCGAGGGGTTGGTACGCTCAACCGATGTCTCGTCGTCGAATGTGGTCTCCTCTGCCCGGATCGCCGACGCCACGATCACCTATAAAGGAAAGAAGATCGGCCCGAGTAAGGGGATTCTCGGGAGAATCCTGTCGATCTTTTGGCCGTGATGGCGTTCACCACAGTGTTCCGACCGGTCGCGTGCCTGGCGGTCTTCCTCATCACCGTGACGGCGGCTGGACGTGCGCAATCCGGGCGTGTCGGACACCTGACGCTCAGGGAGCAGGAGGTTCCGCGCCGGCTGGTAGGATACGGATTGGTCGTAGGGCTCGAAGGTACCGGCGATGCAACGTTCAGCGCGTTCGACGGGGCAACGTACACCGTTCAAACAGTCACAAATCTGCTCAAGCGCTTTGGCATCGAGGTGCCGACGGACCGGATGCGGCTGCGCAATGTGGCGGCTGTGCTCGTCACCGCGGAACTGTCGCCGTATCTCCGCGCAGGCGGACGGTTCGACGTCCAGGTTTCGTCGCTCGGTGATGCGACGTCGCTCCGAGGCGGGGTGCTCTGGATGACCCCGCTGGTCGAGGACGTCGGCGAGCCGCCCATCGCGACCGCTCAAGGGCCGCTGCTACTCTCTGGAGTCAGCGACGACGTGTATTCGTGGCGGGGCGGCACGGCGGGGCGGATCCCCGACGGTGGGGTGCTGGAGGTGGAGCGCGCAGCTCTCCCAAGCCTCGATTCATTGCGATTACTGTTGCGCCGGCCTGATCTGGGCACCGCGACCAGGATTGCCGCGGTTGTGAACGGGTCGTTTGGCGCCGGCACCGCGGAGGTAGCGGATCCCGGTACGGTCAAGCTGACCCCGCCCGCAGCCGATAATATCTATGGGTTCCTTGCCGCGATTGACACGTTGCCAATTTCCCAGTCGAGTGCACCACGCCTGGTGGTGGATGCGCAAACCGGCACCGTGGTTGCGGGGGGAGGATTGACGGTTGGAGCGGCTGTGGTCAGCCATCGTGGTGTGACGCTGTCGATTTCCGACGGACAGGCAGCGCCGGCGTCGGCGCCCGGCGTGATCACAGCCGATGAAGGGGCGACGGTGCAGGAGATTGCCGCCGGACTGCATGCCATCGGCGCGGCGCCGCGTGAAATCGCCGCGATCTTCGAAGCGTTGCGGGATATCGGCGCGCTCGCAGCCGGGGTGGTGATCCGATGAGTGATGTGGCGCAGGTCGGGAACGCCGGCGCGGGCCCGATGCCGGATCCCGAGCAAGCGCGCTTGTGGAAGGCGACGCACGATCTCGAAGGCGTATTCCTGAGCCAGTTGTTTCGTGCCATGCGTGAGACTGTGCCTGACGACGAGGGCCTGTTGAGTTCGACGATGGGCGAAGAGATTTTCTCGGCAATGTATGACGAAACCATCAGCGCGCTCGCGGCCCGACAGATGCACCGCGGACTGGGAGATGCTCTGTACCGGCAGTTGAGTCAGCGCCTGAACACCGAGTGACGGCGATGAATGATTCCGACGTCCGCGTGTATCCGCCTGGAGTTCGTGCTGCGTACATGGGCGATCTCACCGCAGCTTTGGTGAGTGAGGCCGAGCTGTTGAGCGGGATCCGGGAGGTGCTTCAACGACAGCGGGTGGCCGTAGCGGAAAATGATGTGCAAGCGCTCGAGGACAGTATTGGTGCGCTTGCTCGCGCCGTGCTCTTGGCCGGGGAACTGCGTGAGCTTCGGTCCTCGTTGTTGCGACGGCTGACTGGCGAGTCGGAAATACGGCTGGACGACCCGAGGCTTGGTGGCGAGGGGGTGTCACCCGCGCTCCAGGACGCGCGTTCGGTATTGCGGCGGGCCGCCATTCGGGTGGCGCAGGAGCTTGCAGTGAACCGCCATATCGTTTCCCGCGCGATGCGGTCTGGCGAAGAGATGATTCAGCGCCTGTTTGCCGGAGGCGCAAGCGCAGAGAGCGCGTACGCCGAGCTCGAAGGAAACGACGTGTCGTCCCGCGGCGGAATGCTGGTGAATAGGAGCGTCTAGCGATGTCCATCGTGAACCTGTTGAGCATTGCTCGGAGTGCGCTTGCGGCACATCAACGGGCGATAGACGTCTCCGGACACAACATCGCAAATGCGGGGACACCAGGGTTCTCTCGCCAGCGGATAACGCTGGGGACGGCGATTGCCGCTCGAGACCCGGCGGGCCCGATTGGCCGGGGTGTCCAGGTCATCGATGTCGAGCGGGTTCGCGCCGGGTACCTTGATGCGGCACTCCGAAGTGAGAGCGGTGCTCTTGCGCTGTCTACGACGATGCGCGATCGGCTCGGCGATGTCGAAGCCGCGTTTGGCGAACCGTCGGATTTCGGCCTCGCGATGACGTTGGAGGGGTTCTGGGCGGCGTGGGCAGATCTCGCGAACGATCCCTTGAGCAGCTCGGCGCGAGCGGCCGTTCGCGGAGTGGGGAGGGAACTGGCAGCGCAGTTCCACGCGTTGAGCGACCGCATCGACGCCATCGGAGCGAGAGGGTCTGCGTCGTTGCGAGACGACGTTTCCCTGGTGAATGAGGCGACGTCGCGTATTGCAGATCTCAATCGACAAATCGTGGCCGAACGCAACGCGCCCGACCTGGCAGACGAGCGCGACCGGCTGCTCGATGAACTGGCCACGCTGATTGGGGCGGAGGGAGTGGAACGGGATGACGGCTCGCTCCATGTGTCGGTTGAGGGGGCCTTACTGGTCGACGGCGTGTCTGTGAATGAACTGTCCGTGACCGTATCGCCCCACGGTGAGCGATCGGTTGCCGTTGGTGAGAACACCGTGCTGCTGCCGCGGGCAGGCCGTATTGCCGGCCAGCTGACATTGCTGAACGGCACGGTGTCGGAGATTCTTCAGAATCTCGACGCCTTGGCGGCTGCCATCGTCACCGAAATCAACATGCTGCATCGCGGTGGCACCACGTTGGCTGGGGATCCGGCGGACGATTTCTTTGACTCGAACGGGGTCACCGCCGCCACGATAGCGTTGTCGTTCGCCGTTGACCTGTCTGCTGAGGCAATCGTTGCCGGAACCGGGAGCGGCCCGGGTGACGGATCGGTTGCGCTGGGCATTTCGGGCCTCCGCGACCTGGCGGTCGGATCGCTGGGCAGTCGTGCCATGGGAGAGTTTTATGGAGATCTCGTTGCATCGGTCAGCCAGCGCGTCCGTGAGCATTCTGGGTCGGCGATGGTGCAGGAACTATTCGTGGCGAACTTGCAGGAACAGCGTGCCAGCGTCAGCAGCGTCTCGATCGATGAGGAGATGATCAATATCATCGTCTCGCAACAAGCATATGCTGCTGCCGCGCGGCTGGTGACGGTCGCGGATGAAATGATGCAGGATATCCTGGGAATGGTGTAGCGCACCGTGCTGATCCTGACCAGGCGCTGTGGAGAAGCAATCCTCGTAGACGGTGGCATCCGGGTTGTCGTGTTGGGAGTGGACCGGCGGGGGGTCCGGATCGGCATCGAAGCTCCCCGATCCATGGGCATCCACCGCGAAGAGTTGGTGCTCCGCGTGGCAGAAGAGAACCGCCGGGCCGTCGTTCTCGACCAGCATTCGGCGGCCGAGTTTCCGGTTTGTTTGCCGCAGGAGCGTCGTGACGCCGGGTCGGCCGACTAGGCATACGCCGTTATCGGCGCAGCATGACCCCAATCAGTGCTGTAGGGCGACGTCTGCCCAGCGCACGGCTTCCCGGTACTGGTTCGAAACTTCGTCGGCGGCCAGCTGAAAGTCGAACCCCAAATCGTGCACGCGAAGCCAGTCGCCCCGTTCGTGGGCGATCGCCAATTGTCGGGCGCGTGCCATCGGGTTGTCGTCCCTGACCAGCGCGCCCTTCACCTGCTCGCTCACGGCGAGTTCCTCGAGGATTTCGGGCATCGGTCTTCCGACGAGCGCGTCGACCAGTGAAAGGCCGCCGACGAGAAAGAGGTCGTCCGAGTTTGCCGCCATACCGGTGAGTGGCGCCAGCAACTCGCAGAAACGCGCACGAATCAAGCAGGTTGTCAGGAGTTCCTGGGGCCTGTCTTCACCCAGTTCCCCGAGTGCGAGCATTGTCGCCCACCGCTTGATGGGTTTTTCCCCGAGCGCCATCAGGGCCTGTTTCACGGAATCAACGCGGCCACTGTACCCGAGGGCGGCTGAGTTCAAGAGGCGGAGGAGTTTGACCGTGAGCGAAACATCCTGTTTGATGATCTCCTCGAGCTGGTCGAAATCCAATTCCGCGTGGGCGATCTCGTGGAGAAATCGCAGGTAGTTGAACTTGTTTGTGGGAATCTGGCTTCGCGAGATGATCTCCGGTTGGCAGAAGTAATACCCTTGGAACAATTCATACCCGAGATCGATGCCCTCTTGATGCTCTTCCTTGGTTTCGACCTTCTCCGCCAGCAAGCAGATGCTCGATTTATATCGATTCGCGAGATCGCGTCGGCCCTCAGGGGTCGTTTGCAGAAAATCGACCTTGATGAAGTCTGCAAGTTCCACGATGGCGCCGTACGCCGGTCCGTCCACAAAGTCGTCGAGCGCCAGCAGGTAACCCGCTTGTTTGACGGCTTTGCACGCCTCGACGACTTCCGTGTCCGGCTCAACTGTCTCGAGAAGCTCGACCACGGTCAATTCCCTCGGGAGGAGAGAGAAGAACCCTTCGGTCAGCGCCTGTCGGGTGACGTTCACAAACGCTTTGCGCCCGGCTGTCAATGACTTGAATCCGAACACTGCGGCACTGTCCGCGATCACTCGGCCGGCCGCCGTATCGGGATCCGCGTTTCCAAACGCATTTTCCACGCCGGATCGGAACAGCAGCTCATATGCGTAGACGCGATGATTGGCGTCGAAGATTGGTTGTCTGGCAACAAATGCATCCATGGCGCACCGTCCTTACCACAGCTCGGTCGTTGCCCGCACGACGGCAGGAATCACCAACAGGAATTCGTTACCCTGACCGGCACTGTCTACCAAGGTCAGGCTTCCATGCCACCGCTTGGCGAGCATATTGGCCACGGTCAAGCCGATCCCGAAATGCCGATCGATCCTTTTGGTTGTAAAGAATGGTTCAAAGATCTGCGTACGGACGTGGGCGGGGACCGGTGTCCCGTTGTCCTGCACGGTGATTTCGATGTTGCGTTCTTGCTGAGCGGCGTCGATGCGGATGGCTCCGTCCTCGGCCCCGTGCTGCGCCTCGACGGCGTTGAGGAGAATGTTCAGCAACGCATGCCACACGTCGCAGTAGCCAGCCGATGCCGCCGGCAGATCGGCATCGACATGTATTTCGAGCGCCGGGCTGGTTGGCAATCGCTCAATCATCCGCACGGCATCGTTCACTGCGCCGGCAACCGACATGGATTCGGCCTCGGGTGCGTCGCGAGAGTGTACCCGTTCCAGTTGATCGATGTCGGCTTCCATATCGCCGGCCGCCCCAACGATCATTGGCGCGAGACGGTCGATGAGCCCCCGGTCTCCAGCGGACTCGACCATGGTCTGTCCCACCATTGAGATCACTTGCAATCGATTGCGCAGGTCGTGGATGAGTCCCCTCGAAGCGGCCTGAACCGTGGCAGCGAGGCTCACGTCGATCAGCAGCCGCTCAGCGGCGGAGTCTTCGCGCCATTGCGTCGCGAGGTGATCAGCCAGACGTTGCCGACCACGCGCCGACTCTTCGGACATGCCTAATCCCCCCATGTGCAGTGGTAATAGTCGCAGGATGCCGTCCATAGTACTTCTCTCCTTCACCGGTGCAAGTAGGCTGTTGAACCGACGCGGACCTGTACGCCCCCAATGATGGGGTCGCTGAGGTGGCGGCGCTGAACCACGTCGAGGGTCTTTGCGTCCAAGACGGCGCCCTCTGAGAGCAACTTCACACCCCGCGTGGTCCGCAGGTCGTGGGCCAGGACCATTCCGACTTCGAGTTCCGTCACGGGGACTCGTTCGGTGAGATCAGCAGTCGGCGTGTCCGGGTCGTCGACAAGCAGAGCGCTGAAATGCTGCAGGACCAACGGGTCGTACCACGTTCCGCTGTGAGGGGAGAGCTCGTCCAGAGCCCGTGTTGCCGCGCCTGGCGCAGATCCTATGCGCTGGAGCGCCTCGAAATAGTCGATGACGACCCGCAGAATACGGCTTCGAAGGGGAATTTGCCCCTGGCACCAGCGATTGGGCAGGCCGGTTCCGTCCCAGTTTTCGTAGGTCGATTCGATGAGCGACCCGACCTCTTCCATCACGTGGATCTTCTCGAGAATAGCGCCGGAAGAGACGACATAGCTCCACTTTGCCGAGGTCTCACGATCTGCCGACAGACCTGGCTGAGCGAGCCGGCCGATTTCGTACAGTCGGCCGGCGGTGCGCAGTTCGTCGAGATAGTGTGCGGGGACGGAGAACCTGGCTGCGATCTTGAGCGCCCACTCGCTGACTCGCTTCCCCCGCTCCATCGCGCCAGGCACTTGGAGGTCGATCAGGTATTCGAACACGCCCACGAGGCGGTCGAAGGTCTTGGCGAGCTCCCGCTTGACCCGTTCGTGTTTTCGGCGTTCGCGTTCGAGCAGATCCTGGAGTCGACTGAGACGGATCAACGCCGCGACCTTCGCCAGCAGCTCCGTTTCGTCATGGGGATGCACGACGTAGTCGTCGACCCAATCCGGCAGCAGGCGGGGTTCCGGCGCTCCCGAAGGCGGTAAGAGCAACAGGCAGTGTCCCACTGACGTAGCTGGAATTTCCTTTATTCGCTTGCAGAACTCGATGCCGTCCATCTCGGGGTACTCGAACTCGCAGAGAATGGCGTGCGGATGGAACGATCGCGCGACCGGTAACGCCGCTGCCGGACTGGCGGCGGCGCGAATGATCCGTTCGCGGTCGGTCACGAGCAGGTCCCGCAAATCGTCGAGTCGCGGCGACGGCGGGACAACGATCAGAATCCTCCCGCCGTGAGTCATGGACTTCGGCCTCCGTCGCGGGACAGCGACTGCAGATCGGCTGATTCGAGCAGCATCGTGATGCTCACGCGTCGATTCTTCGGCGAATTGGGATCGTGCCGATAGCGCAAGTCTCGGTCGGCGTAACCGCGCACCTGCTTGACCTGCGCGTCGCGAATCCCGTTCTCAGTCACGATGCGGCGGGCCATGTTTGCACGGTCCGCGCTCAGCTCCCAGTTCGAATAGGGACGTGTCCACTGGAACAGCGTCGCGTCTGTGTGACCCTCGATCACGACACTGTTCGGCAGTTTGGATAGCTCCCCTCCCAGCAGTGCGAGAATCTCTCGGCCGCGATCGCTGGGGACGGCGCTGCCGAGTTCGAAGAACACCCCTTCTTCATTCTCCAGGAGTTCAATCCGCATCCCCTCTTCCACCATCGTGATGTCGACGTACTCGTCGAGGATTTCGAGATCGATACTCGATTCGAGGCGCTCTCGAATTTTTTCACCGAGCATCTGGAGCGCCGCTCGACTCTGAAAATCCAGGGGCGGTGTGAACTCCGTTGGCTTGGCGCCCAGTCCCGCCACGATGGCGCTGCCGCTTTCCCCAGTGCGGCCAAGCGGATCCCGGAAGTACCCGGCCACCGCGGCCTTGACGTCAGCGCTCATCGTGGTGATCCAGAGAACGAGAAACAGCGCCATCATCGCCGTCATAAAATCGGCAAACGCGACCTTCCAGGCGCCGCCATGATGCCCGTGTCCATGCGCCTTCTTGCGGACGACGATGATCGGTTGCTCGCGCGGGCGTTTCATGCGGCTCTCTGCAGTTCCTGCTTCAGCTCTTTACACGCCGTTTCCATTTCGGTGAATCCCGGCCGGTGGTCGGGATAGATGGCGCGGCGAGCAAACTCCACGGACACCATGGGCGGCAACCCCTTTGCAAACGCAATGATGCCTGCACGAAGAAAGTGATAGAACCTCGTTTCGTGGGCATTTTGAATTTCCACTTTTGTGGCCAGAGGATTGACGAAACCGTACGCGAGAAACACGCCCAGGAACGTGCCGATCAGTGCTGAGGCAACGTGATGGCCGATCTCCTCGATTGGTCCGGATATGCTTTGCATCGTCACCACGATGCCCAACACCGCAGCGACGATCCCGATCCCAGGAAGTGAATCCCCGACTTTTGTCAGAGAGGAAACGGGCTTTTCTTCGTGCTCGTGGTGGACGTCGATTTCGGATTCGAGCAGTGCGTCCAGGTCGTGCGGCGGGACGCCACCAATGAGAACGATGCGGAGAGAATCACACAGGAATACCACCGGGTGGTGATGGCTCAAGACGTTTGCGTAGCGGTTGAAGATGTCACTGTCCTCCGGCTGCTCGATATGCGTTTCGATGGCCGCCAGACCGTCTCGCCGGGCGGCCTGGAAGAGTTCGAACAGCAGCTTCAGTGCATCGATATACAAGGACTTCTCGTATGGATTGGCCTTGATGATGCCCATCAGCTTCTTGATCATGACGACGAGAGTCGACGCCGGCGTCGAAATCAACAGCGTCCCGAGGGCTGTGCCGCCAATCACAATGTATTCCGACCAGACGATCAGGACGGGCAGTGGTCCGCCGGCGAGGGTGAATCCCCCCAAGACGGACGCGAATACCACCAGCAATCCGACGATCGCTATCAAATGACGCTGCTCCTATGACGGCGGCCGACGTGGATCGGCCTAGCATGTGATACACGCAGTTAGTATCGGTGCGGCCGCCCCCGCGCTTGAATGCGCGAGATCCGTTCCACTAAACCGATTGGCGGCCCGTGGCATCATTGGTTCGAGGTATTCGGACGACTCGAAAGGGAGCGGCACGTATGCGGACCGCCGTCACATTTTGGGTGCGGCTTGCACTCTGGACAGCCATCCTGCTTGTGCTGCTCGTCGGAGCCAGTCTGTTCACGGGGATGGCGGCCGCCGATGTGTTTGTGAGCCTGCCGGTTTGGGCGGGGCTCGCAATCGTGCTGGCGGCCTTTCCGGCAGGGCTCTCGGTCTCGGCCGCGATCCTGCCGGATGGCCGCTTCGGCTGGCGCCTGATTGGGGAAATGGTCGCGGCAACCGTCGCGGTCTCCGTCCTCACCTTCGTCCTGGCTGGATACGCCGGTCCTGCGACGGTTCGCTGGATCACGGCCACGAGCGAGGAGGTGGGGGAACCTGCGGGCATGAGTCTGCCGGAACTCGGACGTGAAATGCGCTCTGCGATCGCGAACGCTCGCGCGGCACCAGGCCCGGCTACGCGTGACACCTGGCTCAGGGCCAATCGGTTGGCGTGGCACTACCGCTCGCGAATCAACGGGGCGGTGCTACCATTCGTGTTTGGATGGTTGGGAGTACTGATGGCGTTTTGGACGCGGTTGTCGCCGCGCAGCGACCTCCGACAGGTGCAGCACTGGGCGATGGGGCTGTTCCTGGTCGCGACCACATACCTGATGGGAGAAAACAGTTACGAGCTGATCGTGCTCAACGCGGCGGGACTCGTGGATTTCGCGGCGGATTTGCGATTGTTGATTCCCGGCGCCCTGCTCGTCGGATTTGCGTGGCCGACGGCAGTGACGCTTTGGCACAGGCATACTGCAGGCCCGGTCACTTGACACGACTCACGCCGGATGAGGTCGCGCAGTTTCATCAGGGCGACCACGCCCTGTTCCGCAAGATCGTCGAAGCACATTCACCGCGCCTGCTGGCATTCATCCGCCCATTTGCCGTCGACAGTGACGACGCACACGATCTGTTGCAGGACATGTGGCACCGAGCATTTCAAAAACGGCACACGTTCAGCGGGACGGGGACACTGATCGGTTGGCTTTACTCGATCTGCCGCAACGTGGGCCTCGGCAGCGCTCGCAAACGCGCGAGCCGCAATCGCCTCGGCAACATTCGACCTGCCGTGGCAGAGCCGGCACGGCCCGACACGTTGTTCGAGCACGACGAGCTGCGGCAAACGCTTCACCGCGCCGTGATGCACTTGCCAGACCGGGAGCGTGACGTGGTTGTGCTGCGACTCATCGAGGGCCTGAGCACCCGGGAAACCGCCGAGGCGCTGAGATGTGCCGAGGGAACGGTGAAGGCCGCGTTACATCATGCGCTCGGGAAATTGCAGTCATCGATGGAGGTGTGGGTAACATGAACAGATGCCTCGAAACCGACACGCTCGCAGCTGTGGGGCTCGCACTGGAATGGGAGACAAAGCGGCCGCTTCAGCATCTTGCGGATTGTGAGGACTGCCGAACTCGCCTGCGCCAGCTTGCCACCGTCCATCACGCCGTCAGTGGTCAACTACAAACTGCTCCGGAGTTTGTGGACCAGGTGATGCGCACGCTTCCCCCTGACGAGAGGACGACAGCGGCGGCCAATCGGTTCGGGGTCTCGATCGTTCTCAACCCGATCCTCGCCGCAGCAACCACATTTTTCGCAGGTGCGCTTGCCGGATCGACCGCAACGACAGCGAGGCCAGGGCTCGCGCTGATTGTAGCGTCCGGCGTCGCCGCCGTCGGCACGTTCTGGTGGAACTGGACGAAGGGTGGCCGGGTGAAGCACCTGTCGGCCAGCGAGGCTACGTGAGGTGCGCCGGTATCGGAAAGACTCACCACGTTCTCTGTGTTCTCTGTGGTGATTAACCGACGTCACATTCCGCCGAGGGACAATCCGATGTACAGGTTCCTTGGCGGGGCCGGCTCGAAATAACGTCCGCCACGGGCGTTCACGACCACGGACCCCACGTACCGACGGTCGAATACGTTGAGCACGCCAAGGAACGGTGACAAGCGCCAACTCCCGGCCGTTCCTTCCCAACCTACGCGAACGCCAGTCACCGTCCACCATTCGTTCTCCACGGTGTTTTCATCGTCCGTGAAGTAGGCCGAACTGTAAGTGTTGTCCACCGCACCCCAGAACCCGTTGGAGAACTGGTACCGTACCGACACGTGCCCGTAATGGCGCGGGACGCCGGGAATCTCGTTTCCGTCCAACGTGTCGGACGACGTGCGAAAATTCGTGAAGTCGTGATTGTTATAGGAATAGGCCGCGATAGCGGTCACGGCTGGAGTCGGTCGGAGGGATAACTCCAGCTCCATCCCGGCATGCCGCGCCTCTCCTGCGTTTCTGAAGAACGTACGGTTTGGAACCGAAGGCACTTCAAACGGAATGAGCTGATCCCGCACGTCCGAGTAATACGCCGCAACGCTGTAACGAAAAGTGGTTTCGACCTGTCCGCGGATACCCACTTCGTAATTCGTGGCGCGCTGCGGCTCGAGATCTGGGTTGAATCCACCTCCTCCGTCCGGACGGTTCACCAGCTCAGTGGTGGTCGGTGTCTCGAAAGAGGTCCCCAGGCTCGCGTACGGCCGAAATCCCGAGTGAACTTCGTATGTCAGCCCGGCGGTTGCCGACCAGGCGGACATCACTTGGCTTCCGGAGTCGTCGCCGTCGCTCAGCAACCTGTCCTCGGCCTGGAACCGGACTCGATCGTACCGAGCGCCAATGGTCACGATCGCCCGGGGAGAAAGTGAGATCACCGCCTGCGCAAATGGTCCCAGCTCGAACACGTGTTCGAGCTGTTCCAGCGTTCGCTCCGAACGATCGGAACTGAAGTTGAGCCGATCGTC
>JBFHWR010000070.1:0-13600 GCA_041599395.1 Gemmatimonadales bacterium
ACTCGTAGGCTTCGCGGGCCGGGAGGACCTCGCGCGGTACCGATTTCCGATTCCCGTCCGTTACGGCATGAACCCGTTTGAACTGATTGCGTATGGCCCTACCGGCGAGGTTCGCCGGTTTCGACGGAACTACGTCGTGCCATCGACCCGGCTTCCATCCGGTGAATTCGAGTATTCGCTCGCCGGTGGGGCATGCACCGCTAGCCGGTGCGACGGGATCTTCAGTGTCGATGCCCGGTACGGACTCAGCCAGCGCATCACTATCCAGGGCGGTGCGGATTTCTTCTCGCGGGACAGCCTGCCCGGCCTCTGGCATCCGTACGGCCTGATGACGGCGGCGCTCACGGGGGCCCTCAGCATAACCGGAGAAGTCGTGGGCAATGCATCGGTCGGGGGCACGCTCGACTACATCCCAACTCCGGACCTCGAGGTGTCGCTCGAGCATGTCGAGTTCACCTCTCGTACTCCGACGCCGCTACTCGGCTCCAGTCAGGTGCGCCGCAGGACTCGTGGATTCCTGTTTTGGCGCCCAGGCAAGCGGAGCCACGCCCCGTTTTTCCGAGTGAGCACCATCCGAACTGATGCGACCAAGCTCCAAAGCAATTCGGTACGCGTCTCGTCCACGGCGCGTCTCGGGCGAACCCATATCGATTTGGGAGCCGAGCGCCGCAGTCGACGGGCTCAGGGCCTCCCTCGCAGCCACAACACGATACTCGACGCGACCGCGACCGGCGTATTCACGGGACCAACCGACTGGCTTCGCTCCACCTTTGTTCGAGGCCAGCTTGCCTTTGACGTGGATTCCGGGCTCTCCCGAGCAGCCGTGATGGCGGCGCGCCCCATCACCCCCGAACTCCGGGTCGAGATTGAAACACGTTGGGATCGGAACCCTCGAGGCTTCGGAATTGAATTGACCGTCGTGACTTCCCTACCGACGGTTCGCGCCGTAAGCCACAACCGGTACTCGGCGCCAGACGGGCTGCGTGGCAACCAGCGCGTCGAGGGCTCGATAATGTGGAATCCGCGCGATGGCCGCATTGCGCTCGCGGATGGGCGCAGTTTGGGGCGCGCAGGGATTCTCGGCAGAGTCTTTTTCGACGAGGACGGTAACGGAACCTGGGATCCGACCGAACCGGGGGTTCCAAACACCAGGCTCCGAGTCGGACCCAAGGGCGAACGAACCGACTCGCTTGGCCAATTTATGGCCTGGGATCTCATCCCGTTCGAGCCGCTCAGAATCGAAGTCGATTCCCTCTCGCTCCACAACCCGCTCTGGGTCCCGGCGCACCCGGTCATGAGCGCGACGCCCGGCCCAAATAGTTTCACAACCGTGGAGATCCCGCTTGTGCGGGCAGGTGAGCTGAGCGGACGGGTGCTTCTCGACGACGGTGAAACGCCGGTTGCAGGGATTCGGGTCGACCTTCGCGCGGTTGCAAGCAGGCGGGTCATGCACGCAACGAGTTTTTCCGACGGAGCCTTTTTATTCTACGGCATCCGCCCAGGACAGTACACTCTGCAGCTCTCGGCAGATCACCTGGCGGGATTGAACGCGACCGCAGAACCGATTTCAGTTGTCGTCGATGCGGGCAACGTGACGCCGCCCGACGACTTCGTGTTTCGGTTGACCCGGCGTGTCACATCTCCGTTGCCCCCAGAAACCGATGACTCCGCGCGAGTCCAACCGACCGACCGGCTACCCAACCCGCAGCCACTACGTGAGCGTCCACCGACCACGAGCGGCCCCGAGACGGTCGCAGCAAGACGGATCCTCGTGCAAACGGTTCACTTCGATTTTGATCGAGTGGTGATTCGCCCCGGCCCCGACGAATTGGCGCTGACGCAGAAGCTTGCCATTCTGCTTGCGAATCCAGAGCTGTCCATCCAAATCACCGGCCACACCGACGAGCGAGGGACCCGGGAGTACAACAGGCTGCTCGGATTCAGGAGGGCCGCGTCGGTGAAGAGATTCCTGACGGACCATGGGATTCCCGCGACACGCCTCATGGTCCGTTCCCGCGGTGAGGACACGCCGCTCGACCCCGCGCATACCGCTCACGCGTGGTCGCTGAACAGGCGGGTCGAGTTTGATGTGTTGTCGGGAGGAGAGCGGCTCAGGCTGCCGAGTCGCTGAACGGAAAGGTCGCCGCGACGGACTGACCCGTCAGCGTCACAGCCCGTATCGCTTGATCTTTTGTATCAGGGTTGCACGAGAGATTCCCAGGTCCCGGGCCGCCCGAGTGCGATTTCCGGCGTGATGCCCCAGTACTCTCTCAACATGCTGCCGTTCCATCTCCGCAAGCGTGTGCCGCGAATACCGGCGGTTGTCCCTGCTCTTTCTGACTTCATGGGGCAGGTGTTCGACGCGCACAAAACGGCTTCCACGTCCCATGATCATCGACCATTCGAGCACGTTCCGCAGCTCTCGAACGTTGCCGGGCCACGAGTGCTCAACTAACTGCTCGAGGGCGTCTGCATGAAGCTCGGCAGGCGCTCCTGCCAGTTCGCGACCCAATTCGATAAACAGCCGCCGGGCCAAGTCGGCGCAGTCTTCCCGCGAACGCTCTCGCAGGGGTGGTATGCGGACCGTCGCAATACCGATACGGTATAAAAGATCTTTTCGGAAGGCACCTTCGCCTACGAGCGTGTCCAAATCACGGTTCGTGGCCGCGACGAGCCGGACACCATCCCCGATTGTACTACCGCCGTCACCCGACCCGATTCGCCGCGCTTCAAGCGCACTCAGTAACTGCGTTTGCAACTGTGGGTGGAGATCTCCAATCTCATCCAAGAAGAGCGTGCCACCAGTGGCCATTTCGAAGAGACTGCGGCGTTGCCGGCCGTGCCCAAACAGCTCGTCGTCCGAAGAGTCGGCGAGGCCCCCGCATGTCACGCTGATGAACGGTCCTCGCGAACGTGGTGAGAGCTGGTGAATCAGCCGCGCCACCCAACCCTTCCCGGTTCCACTCTCGCCTGTCAACAGGATGGTGCCCCGGTCCGCATCTGCGAGCCGCTCGATGTTTCTCGCCACATCCTGCATCCGCGCGGACACACCCAGCGCTTCCAGCGACACGGACGCGTGCAACTCGGTCTTCAGTCGATCGAGTTCGTGGCGAAGCTTGGCGGCCGACAGCGTGCGCGTGACCGCGACCGCCAACTGCTCGGGATCGACCGGCTTCGTGAGGAAATCTTCAGCGCCGGATCGGAGCGCATCGACGGTCGTGGGCACGTCGCCCTGTTCGGACAGAAGGACGACTGACGCTCCCCGACTCTTGAGTTGTCTGAGAACCTCCATCCCCGACATATCCGAAAGCGAAAGGTCGAGCACAACCACATCCGCCCCACGCTGCTCATAGGTGCAAATTCCGCGAGATCCGCGTGCCTCACCTTCTACGTCGTAGCCGATCTCGCGAAGCACACCTTCTACAGAGCGCCGTTCCGCGTCGTCCTCTTCGATGAGGAGCACCAATTCACTCACGAGCGTCTCGGTCGGACGTCACAGTAGGTCTCACTGGAATTGGACTCACTCCCGCTCTCCGGTGCCCGCCCTCTGGCTCGTGGGATCGCCCTGTTTGGCCGCACATGCACGACAGAGCGTCACCCCTCGCATGGAACAGATTTGGCAGATGAACGTCTCGCAGCCCGCGCACGGATACCCCTCGGAGGCCCGTTCCTCATTGCCGCACGCTCGGCAAATCATGGCATCATGTTCCATCTGTCTCTCCTCTCAGGATGGCTGCGCAGCTCGTATCTGGATTATCAAGCTCAACGATCGCAACAGGATACGGCGTAAGATGGCGTTCAGGCAATCTTGGGAACTATGACCTGCATTCCACCCGGAATGATGTCCGCCGTGAACGGCGTGGTGCCGGCCGGCTCCCCGTCGAGCTGTGCCGGCCGCGGCACATCCGTTTCCAGCCTGATACACCGACCCCGGGCGTACCGGACGCGTCGCCCCTGCCACCCCCGTCCGCTGTCGGTCCGGCCCAGCAGGAACTGCCCGATAACCGCAAGCGCCTCCACGAGGCCCCCGGCGTTCACGACAACAACATCGAGCAACCCGTCGTCCGGCCGAATGTCATGCTTGAGACGGAGAAACGGAGGAATGATCATCCCACAGTTCGCCACCAACACCGTCGCCGCCGGCGCGTCCATGGTCGTTCCATCGATCGTGATCCGGTGATCGACCACCTGGGAATCCCGCAGGAGCTTGACGGCTTGCGTGACGTACGCTGCCATTCCCCAGCGGCTCTTGGCGGATCCCGAGGTGCGGGTCATGATCTCGGCGTCAAATCCCGCACCACAGGCTACGGCGAAGTGCCTCGCCGTCTCACGGCTCGTGAGTCGGCCGAGATCGATTGCGCGCGGTGCGCCGCGCGTCATCATCCGAGCCGCTCGAATCGGGTTGCGAGAGATTCCCAAGTTGGCGGCGAGCAGGTTCCCGGTCCCGCCCGGGATCAGCCCGATGGGGACGCCGCGGTTTCCCAGTCCTCCTACAGCCTGTATCGTCGTCCCGTCACCACCATACACCGCCACGATATCGACGCCGTCTTCGACACCCTTTCGCGCGAGCTCCGCGGCATCCCCTGGGCCCCTGGTGGCTTCAGCGTCGACCGACCACCCGGCCGCACAAAAGACCGATTGGACTGCACTGAGCGCAGGTTGCTTTGTTCTCGCAGCGTACGGATTGTGAATGAGCAACACGCGCGTCATTCAATAGCTCTTTTCCCAAAACAAATCCGCACCGAGCTGATACTGCAGGGAGGATGTTCGAAACGGAAGGCAGCTTTGCGCTGGTTCTCCGCTGAGCGACAACAGCCACTGACGGCTGAATCGATACTCGACGCTCGCCCCGACGTTCTCGACGGCAAAAAACGGATCCGGGCACAGTCGTGGGCTGACCGTGACGAACCACCGGTCGCCGAACCGCTTGCCCAAGGCGATCTCGGTGCCGGCCAAACGCGACCCGACAATGCCTGGTCGAATCTGAAGGTAATCGAGCGGCACCCGGAGATCTGAGATGAAGAAGTACTCCGCCTGCCCCGACAACGCTCCCAAAAACTGATTGACGAGTTGGTCCTGTGTGTTCCCGCCGGCAAACGGACCCTGCGTGCACGGTCCACTCAAAAAGAGGTAACAGATGATTTCCGCATCCGAAATCGCTGGGCGAATGTCGCTGGTGAGTGTGAGTTCGGGATCGTAAATCGTGCCACCCAAATTGACGAACACGGTGACGTTTTCGCCGCGCGCCGTGCGCACGACGTGGCGCGCATCAATGTCGATGCCTGCATCCAGATCGGGCGTCCCGAAGTAATTCAGCCGACCTCTCATGACCTCGAATTCGCGTGTGATCAGCTCGGCCACGAATCTCGGCTGCAGCCGATACGTGCCCCGCGGTGTTTCCAACGTCCCGTTCAACCGATATTGGTCTCGCTCCTTGTTGAACGTCACAGTGCCGGACAGTTGAATGTTCGCTTCGCTCGAGCGCAACCACACGTCCCCTCCCATCCCAAGGACCAGGCTGTCCACCCGGAGGCTGTCCAGGAATCGGTTCTCAATGCCCGCTCCGAGACCCTGTTGCCGAATCACCTCAGGGTCGATGAGCTGGGAGAACATCGCGTCATCGAGGTTGATAACGTCTTTTTCGATGAGATCGGCGAAATACAGCACGCCCTCGGTGACGGTGCCGCGGCCAGTCAGCGTCGCCCGGAACAGCGGACCGCGAAGTCGCAGGTCGCCGGAGCCCGTGAGCGCGACGAAATCACGAACGTCGATGAAGTGAAATCCCCGGGCGTCGATCGCAAGTTCGAGAATCGGACGGCTCAATTCTTCGAGTCGCACAAATCCGGTTATCGCCGCCCGGCCACCGCCCGACCGTAACGACAGCTGCTCGACATGAATCGTGTCGCCCGACAGGCGCAATGTTCCAGCCAGATCCCGATGTCGCACCCCCAGCCTTGGAATCCATCCTGAACCATCCGCCAATCCGATCGTACCCGTCAGTTGCGGCTCATCCCACGAACCCGTTATGCCCACATCCGCCTTCAAGGTTCCCGCGGCGCGTTGGACGGCCGGCGTAACCAACTCGAGAATGGAAAGGTCGACGTCTTCAGCCACGCCTCTGACCGACAGCTGCCCCGGGAGCAAGCGCTGCGGCACGTCGGACACAGACAGATCAATTGGAAGCTCGACGTCAAAGTCGAGTAGGCGCTGACTCTGCCGCCACAGTCCCACATCCGCGACGAGACGGTGGTCCGAGTAACTGAGCGTGGTGCCGACGAACGGAGCACGAAATTCTCCGAACATCCCTTCTTGCAGTTCGACCTCGCCCTCAATCCTTGGAGATCGCGCCGGCCCAGCTAGGCTGATCCATCCGTCGAGGCGGCCACCGATGGCATCATAGTCCTTGTGCAGCAAGGCCCAAACATCTTGCACCGGGAGGGCGACGGCTGACCCCCGGACGGAACCTTCACCGGAAAAGGGTAACCGCCCGTGGATGTTCACTTCAGAGAGATTGGACTTGCGCAGTGCAACATTAGAGAACTCGACTCCACTCGAGTCGATGCTCACGACGCTTCCCGAGTCAGCAGTCCACACACCGGTGGCCAACAGAACCAGCATTGAATCGAGCGGAACGGTGTACGTCCCGTCGGTGACGTGAAGCGTGCCGCCCGCAATGAGAGCGCCGTCAGGACCGAAGCGGCGTGCGCGGATTCGCCACCCGAGCGAATCGATGACGGCGCCTCGCACTCGCACTTCGGTGCCACCCAGAGTCCAACTTCCAGCCTCTACCGAGTCGAGATCGGCCGCGAACTCCACCCGCCGTCTTGCTCGACTCCAAGCCAAATTCCCTTCCGCGCGGCTCAATTCGAAGCCGCCACGGCGGATTTGGTCGAGTTCGAAGTCTCCGGCGACGTCGAAGTTCGTGAGACTGCCTTCTAAGCGGACACCCGCCCAGATGGACCCCGATGACGTGGCCCCACCGACTTCCAACGTATCCACCACGCCAAACACGGAGTCGAGCACCGGTTTCAGCGCCCCGATGGAGTCGACGTTTGCGAAGACCGTGACGGTCCCTTCACGGGATTCCGTCAGGCCGAGATTGCCATTCCCTGAACCGCTCCAGCGATTCCCCCAGACTTGGAGCGCATCGAGCCGAAGCGTGCTGTCCGCGAGACCTACTGCAATTCGAGCACTGTCAACTGCCACTCCGAGGAGACTTGATCGAGTAAGTTGGATACCGACCTGCGCGGTGGGATTTGCGCCCGTGCTCCCAGCACCGGAGATCTGGCCGCCGAGCGACGTGCGCGGCAGCGCGTCGTTCAAATCGCTGAGATTGAGCCCTGCAGCTTCACCTTCCAGGAAATGCGCGCCGCGGTTCCCGGCCACGAGCTTGAGCGCCCCGTCAACCCGCACCTGGCCGCCGGGACCGGACAACTCCGCACTGGTTTCCAGGGAATCCAGGTATCCGGCGAGCGCGACCGGACCGGCGAACGAACCGACCAGCTGAAAGTTCGGATAGCTCGACCGGAGACCGTCGAGCCTGAGCGAGTCGAGCACCACATTCGCCCACACGCCAAGCGTGTCCCCCCGCCCATCGATCCTCACCACACCGCGCGCCACCGATTCACGCAGCGGCTGGTCGCTATGGCGAAACTCGCCGTCGAAACTCAGCTGCAAGAGCGGGCCGTTCAGCAAGGCCCGTCCGCGCAGCGCTCCCAACAGATCGATCGCGGGAATGATGCGGCGAGCAGTAGCCAGATCGATGCTTGCCTCGCGCACATCGAAGTTCTGGAATCTCGGCGAGTCCGGGCCACCGAGCGACACGATCCCTTCACCCTCGATCGTCGTCGCCGGCCAGCCCGGGACCAAGGAGTCACTGAACAGGATATCCAATCCGAGCGTCAAGGAATCGGTTCGCCCGCCCGCCTCGAACAGACCGGTCACACGGCCGGCGAAGGGTAACGTGTCGAAGTACGCCCGAACGTATTCGAGATCGAGGTTATCCAGCGTGAGAGCCGTATTCCGAAACGCCACACGGTCGTCAGGACCGATGATGAGACCGAGTTCGCCGCGTGCGCTTCCACCACGGTTGACGCCTCGAAGGTCGAGATCGTTGCCGGTGAAGCTCAGGATTTCGTCGCTCACGGCGCGGATCCGAAATCGTCCAGACGCCTCCATCTCGCGCGGCAGTTCGCTTACGAATTGACTGATGGGATTGGTTGGGACCTTGACGGCAACAATGTCGAGATCGGGACGCAAGGTGCCGGTGACCCAACTGAAGGTGCCGTCGACTCGGATGCCGGAGTCCGGCAGCGTCCGTTCGGCGAGACTCACGACGAGCGAATCCCCGGCAAGCTGGACCGACCCTCGCAGCCCCGCAAGCTCGAATTTCGGATCCGAACCCCGGACGCTGACCTCCAGTATCTCGGCCTCCGTAGGCTGCCCCGGCAGCGGAGAAAGAAGACGCAAGTAGGGTAGAAACGCATTGATGTCCTCGAACCGCCGCACGCGAAACGAACCTGAGGGACCGTCTTCAACCTCGGTGGCAAAGGAATCCGCAGGAGAAAGCGGAGTCCTGATTTCGATGCTCGCGTTTGAGATCTCGACGTCACTGAATGCGACGAAGGGGGCTGGCCCTACGCGCGGACCGCTGCGTTCACCGACCAGCTTCTGGAAATTCCACGTGCCCAGCGAGTCCTGTGCCAGGTAGATGCGGGGCGTTTCCAACCGGAGGCGTCCGAGCACGAAGCGTCGACGAAGGAGATCGTTCAGGCCGTAGCGCACTTCGAGCTGTGAGATCTCAGCCAGGACGTCGCCGGCCGTGCCGCGCACCACGATGTCCTCAGCAGTCAGTCCGCCGAGGAGAGACCCGCTCACATCACGGATCGCAAGGGTACCGTTCATACCGCGGTTCGCCGCGGTGACCGCGATTTGCACCAGCGCCGCCCGACCGTTGTCGGTCCGAAGACCCACTGACAGCGCTCCAAGCGCGGCCCCGAGCAGCCAACAGATGACGAGCACGATACCGCCCAGGACGCGCAGCAATCTCAAAATGCTTGTCCCACGGAAAAGTGAAGTTGCAGCCGGTTGAAGAATCCTCTGCCCGGTTGGTCCTCCGGATACCGCTCGACTACCTCAACGAGTTCGCACGGGTCGGTGACCGCCGGGATGCACCCGGGCGTGCCGCCCTGCTGCTGTTCGAACAGCGAACTGGGTGTCACGTCATATGGATTGTACGCCACATCGAACCTGATCGGTCCAAGTGCCGTCGCGACCCGAATTCCCGCGCCTGGTGTGACCCGGACCTCGGACAGATCGAGGGTCTGGCCCTGGGGATATACCTGGCCCGCATCTAGAAACGTCGCTCCCGACACTCGTCCGCCGAAACCAGGAATGGGAAATCGGTATTCCGCGTTGGCAAATACGAGCCGGTCACCCCCAGTCGCGGACGGTCGAATCACCGTGTCGGGTCTCGTGACGAACAGCGTGTCGTCAATCACCTCCAGCGTGTCCAGGCTCCGCTCCAGCACGCGCACGAGCGGGCCCAGTTCGTTCTGACCAAATCCTCGCACGCTGTTGGGACCGCCTCCATAGAAACGATCTTCCGGAGGAACGAAGCGGTCTTCCTCACCTTCGGCATCCGGGAGACGCGGCGACCGTACCGCGCCGAACCGCACCCTCCAGGCGAAAACCCGGCTCCGACCCACTTGATGGTACGAGGCAAGCTCAATCACTCCCCGGGTGAACCGGATCAGCTCGTCCGACCCGGTGAACTTGGATGCGTGTCGCACCTCCCCCGTCAGCCGCACGCCCCGCGTGGGGTCCAGCGGCGAATCGGACCGATCCCAAATGCCTCTGAGCGCGACGACCGAGCGGCGCCGGAAGACCTCGCGAAACGCCCGGGTATCCTCGACACGACAGACGTTCAAGAACGAGCAAAAGATGGCCGGTTCCGCGGCAGTCCGGGTGGTGGAGAGTCCATACGACACGATGAAGGGTAACCGCACCGGCGTGTCCCATGTCAGCGAGAACTCGCCACCGTACGATTCGCGCAAAAATGCCTGAAACTCAGCGTGGCGTTCGGCGGTCGCTGACAGCGTCGCACTCGTTCTCGGCAGCAAGAAAAATGGCTCTCGCAGACTGGCGGTGAAATTGTAGTTGAGCTTCAGACGCTCGGGGTCGGTTTCGTCACGGAGTTGCACACAGAGGTTCTCCGCAAAGTTTGCATCGAGGGGGTCGCCCGATCCAATCTTCGAGAGCCGCGCCGACAAATCCAGCGACCGGCCCCCGCCCAGGAAATTGTACGCCGTCCAAGACGTGAGCGTTCGGAAACAATCGATCGTGCCGTACCCTCCGCCGAATCGGATGCGGCGGAATTGTCCTTCGGAGAGCCGCACCCGCACGGTGACGGTCGTATCGTCGTCCCCAGAGGGCACCGAGTCTGCCAGGCCAACGGCCACTCCATTGAACACGTTTAACCGATAGAGGTCGAGCTGACTCTCTTCCAGCGCCCGCGCGCGGAACAAGTCGCCGGCCTTGATCGACAGGGATCGCCGCACAACGCTCTCGCTCAGCTGCTCGGCTCCGGTCACCTCGATGGCCGCGACCCTGGCCCGTGTCCCTGGAACGACATTCAGCGTGACCCGGGCGTCATACGCGGCAAAATCGACATCGAAGTTCTGTAGTACCTGGGGGAACGGAAAGCCGCGATCGCGAAGGTATGACCGAATGACCTGCGTGGACTGGTCGAGGAGCTGCAGGTTGAACGGCTCTCCGACCCGAAGCGCCACGTCGCGCAACAATCGCCGCTCGGCCACGATCTCCTCGACGCCCGTGACGTCCAACGACGTCACCCGAACCGGCCGTCCTTCGTCAATGATGAACCGGAGATGAACATCGCCTGCGACCCGCTGTACTAACGTGTCGACGGTGACTTCGCGGAACCCGGTCGCGCGGTAAAGACCGATGATTCGGAAGACATCTCGTCGAAACTCGGTCTCGTCGAAATAGCGTTTCGCCCCAAAGCCGAGCCAGCGGAGTCCCGGGAATCGTGCAAAGAACGACGACTGCGACGTCGCGATCGATCTGGCCAACGTGTAGTCGTCAATCTCTCGGTTTCCATCGAACTTGAGGCTCCGCACCACCAGCGTGTCGAGGCCGAGCTGAGCACGAAGTGGCACTGAGGTCACCGAGAGAACGATCACGGTCGCGAGAAGCCTGACAATGACGTGTGTTGGTTTCAAGAACTTCCCGGCTTCGAGGACATCAACCGAATCAGAAATTGACGCAGACCGCAGACCCTCGTACTTTGGTCGCCCGCAGCCTCTGTGTCAACCTATTGATCCTTAGGAACTTACAAGGTTGGATGAAAAGTATGTTGTTAGCTCGAATCATGCCGGTCATCGCGGTGATGGTGGTTGCCCAGGCGTCGTGGGGCAGCGCGCAAACGCGCACGAGGACCCGAGTCGATCGCCTGCTCGAGACCGAACCCTACCGGCAGACGGTATGGGGTATCCTCATGGCGGACGAGCAGGGCCGGGTCATCTACGAGCGAAACGCAGACAGACTCTTCGTGCCTGCCTCTACCGCAAAGCTCGTGGTTTCGGCCGCTGCGGCCGCGCTGCTCCCTTCCGACTTCCACATCACAACCAGTGTATACGGCTCCGGACCGCTGGAGGATGGCGTGCTCGCAGGTGACTTGGTCGTCTACGGCCGGGGCGATCCGACGTTCTCGGAGCGATGCTACGGCATTGATACGCTCGCACCGGGCGCGTGCGACACCAAGTGGACCCGCATCGAGATGCTCGCCCAGCGACTCTGGGATCGGGGATTGCGCCATGTCACCGGGTCCCTCGTCGGGGACGGTAGCTACTTCGACAATCAGTTCGTGCATCCCTCGTGGGAGAGCTACGACCTCAACTGGTGGTATGCCGCTCCCGTAACGGCGCTCGGATTCAACGACAACAGCGTCGACGTCACCTGGGAGCCGGGCCCGACCGAGAACGCCCCGGCCGCGATCCGGTTCGAGCCGGACCTGGGCATGTTCCGGTTCGAGAACCGCACTCGCACCGTGTCGGCCGATGGGCGTCGCTCTATCGACTTCTTCCGAGAGGAAGGGCGCATGTTTGTGTGGGCGGAAGGCACCGTTCCGATCAACTACGGAGGGAAGACCGAATACTTCGCCTTACCCGATCCCAACCGGTACGTCGCCCAGGCCCTGCGGTCGGTTTTGCAGCAACGAGGAATCAGTATCGCAGGGCCCACCGAATCGACGACCGATCCGCTCCGGTATCAGTGTTGTCGCAATGCCCCTGCACTGGCCGAGGTTCAGTCTCGCCCGTTGGCTGATGTCGTATTCCCAATCCTCAATTCGAGCCAGAACTGGTTTGCCGAAATGTTGCTGAAGCGCTTGGGTCGCGAATTTGGGGACGATGGATCGTGGGACGCCGGCCTGCACGTCGTGCAGCGATTCCTCATCGATTCGGTGGGCATCGACTCCACCGCGTTCGCGCTCCGGGATGGATCGGGTCTCTCAGCCGGTAACCTCATGTCGCCGAGGGGGTTTGTGCAGCTGCTCCGCTACATGCACGGGCATCCCTATCGTGCCGTTCTCTTCGACGCGCTGCCCCGCTCGGGCCAGCGGGGGTCGCTCACGTTTCGATTTGTCGGAACGCCGCTCGAAGGACGTGTGGTCGCCAAAACCGGCAGCATTGCCCGGGTGCAAACCCTCACCGGCTACGTCGAGCGCCCAGGCGACCGGATCCAGATGTTCGCGATCATGGCCAACAACGCGTCGTCTTCGTATGCGGAGTTGCAGCGCCAGATCGACGCCTTGGTCGTCGCGGCGGGGAATTGAGGACGGCCCTGACGTGGAGTCGTGTCCTCGAGCCGACTATTCGTTCAATGCAGCAAGCATCTCTTCCACCGAGGTGAACTTCACACGCGGGCGGCCGGCGGGCTTCCCCCTCGCCTTTTCCATCTCGTCCAGTCGCAGCCAGTCCGCGTACGACACCGCCGCGGGCTGGCGGCGGCGGACCAGCGCATCCAAGCCGGCCATGCTCGGATCACCCGCTCGGAGCACGTGACCCTGCTCGGCGTCCTGTCGCATCCGGCTGACCGTCTCTGCCGCGTCCGGTTTGTTTGTTCCGATCACCCCAGTCGGGCCACGCTTGATCCAGCCCGCCACATAAAGACCGGGTAGCGCTTCGCCGTCTGAGCCGGTCACACGGCCACCATCGTTCGGCACGATTCCACGCTTCTCGTCGAACGGAAGATCCGGCAGCGCCACGCCGTGATATCCCACCGACCGGAACACGAGCTGCGCGTCCAGGTCTTCGAACTCATCGGTTGCCTTGGGACGGAGCCGCCCATCGGTCTCATACAACGCATTCCGAACGAGTCGCATCCCGACGACCTTGCCAGCGCCATTGCCGAAGAGTTCAACCGGGGAGACCAAAAACCGAATGGTCAGCTTTCGGGCTTTGCCCGAGGCGGGCATGTCGCCAAACGCCTGGACGATCTCGATCTTTTTCCGCAGGGTACGATCGTCAGCACGCTCGACCTCCGCTGCGCTCAACACATCGAGTTGCGTCTCCTCACG
>JBFHWR010000071.1:0-13562 GCA_041599395.1 Gemmatimonadales bacterium
AGCGACTTCGGGACGACGTTAAACGGCAAGCTCGCTGCGCGGGCGGAGCTGACCGACCAGGTGGCCATCCGCGGCGCCGTGAGCACTGGATTTCGCGCCCCGTCTCTCGCACAGATTTATTTCAACACGACGTTTACCGACTTCGTTTCGGGCGTAGCCGTCGACAAGATCATTGCCAAGAACAACAGTCCGATCACACGGACGCTCGGTATTCCATCTTTGAAGGAAGAGACCGCAACCAACGCGAGCCTTGGTCTCACAGCACGATTCGGGAACTTCACGGCCACCGTCGATGGGTACTTCGTGGACATCGAAGACCGCATTGTGCTGACGGGCGCATTCGAGGATACTGACCCCGACATCGGCGCAGAGCTGCGGGCGCTACAGGTCGGGGCCGCGCAATTCTTCACCAACGCCATTAGCACCGAGACCCTCGGTTTGGACGTGATCCTCACGTATCAAGACACGTACGGACCCCATCGTTATGGAGCCTCCTTGGCGGGCAATTTCAATGACATGGACCTCGGGGCGATCAACACGAGCCCTAAGCTCCGTGGAAAGGAAGACATCTACTACGGACCGCGCGAGCAGCAGTTTCTCCTTGCTTCTGCGCCAGAAAGTAAGATCAACTTCCAAATGAACTATGGCATCCGGAACGTTGACGCGTCGGTGCGGTTCGTCCGATTCGGAAAAGTCACCTTGATCGACTGGCTCGACACCGATGATGTTTACGAGGCCCGGATCACCACGGACGTGACCCTCACCGGGCGTCTGTCGCCGAACGTGAGCTTCACCGTGGGCGGCAACAACATCTTCAACCGGTATCCGACGCAGCAGGACACCGAAACCGAGACCGGCGGCCTGTGGGACGCCGTGCAGATGGGGTTTTCAGGCGCCCACTACTTTGCGCGGTTAAACTTCAAGCTCGGGCGGTAGGTGAGAGGCGTCCAACGTCCAACTTCCAACTTCCAACGTTCAGACCTCTCGTTGGAGGTTTGAATGTTGGAAGTTGCATGTTGGATGTTGCTCGTCCGTCAAAAAGAATAGGAAAGGCTCCCCGCGCCTTCCAGTGCGATCACGATCGTACCGGCCGGCGCCTGATATGCCCGCTGCCACTCGGCTTTGAGGGGTGCCAAGTCCGCCTTGAGCAGTCGTGATATCAGCGCTTCACACGTGTCACCCATGTTGTCGTGCGCCAAGATCGCCGTGGTCTGAACGGGTTGGGTTTCGCGAAACGTGGTGGAGACCACCAAACCAAAGGCGTGCTCTTCGCACCCGCCGGCGTATTGGACATCCATGCGCAGCGTGTCGCCGATGATGCTGGCATCCAACACCGATAGCGCGTCAGTGGGCCACGCCCCAGTGTCCAGATCGGCGACGAGGATCGTGGAGACGACGTCGTCGGCGGGCGGGGTGATCGCAACCGGCCCGTCGCCCGACCCGCAGCCGCACAACATCAGGCCAAACCAAATCAGTCGACGCATGAAAATCCGCCCTCTCCTCCTCCTCGCGGGCTAGCGCGTCCCTCCGCGGCCTGCAGTTCGCGTGTCACTATTTCCCGATCCCAACAAGGCACCGCTCACTGACGCCCGCTCCGGGACCAGCCAGCCCGCTCGCGACACCATTCTCCACTCTCCACTCCTCTCACCGAATCGGTATCGATATCGAGAACTGATGCGTCATCACGGTCGCATCCTGGAGCGTGAGCGGCGCACCGGGAGCGAGCAGAATATCGTTGGCTACTTCCAGAGAAGCGGCACGGTCGGCAACGACGCCGCTCCAGGCCGTCCCTGGCCGGCCGGTGCCTGTCGTCACCCGGCCAAAGTATCGGAGGTCGAAATCAGCCAGCTTGAGCTTCACACCCCAACTCGGAACCCACTCCATCCAGTCCTCGTCCTGCCTGCGCGCATTCTGCGCCACATTGTCAAACTGGTCGAGATGGAAATCGTACGCCCGTACCTGGAGCCCGAGTTGGATCGCCACCGGACCTGCGAGCTGCGTGACCCCCATATTAACGAACGCGTTTGAAAAGTCGAACGAGTTCTCGATGGTTTTGCCCCCGGCGGGAATCGTATCACCGTCGACTGTCTCGATGGGGTCGGCGGCTTCTGCCCATGTTTCGCTCGCGGCCGGCTGGTAGATGAGATCGATGCCGAACGTGGTGTTGTCGGTCACTTTGGCGAGTCCGAACCCGACCTCGAACGCTGTACTGTGGCCCGGATCCCGGGGAATGTTCATGATTTCGTAATTGGGGATCTTGGGGTGGTCCTTGCGATTGACCGTCATGGTTCCGCCAACCCGCCAACCATGCGAGCCCACGGCCTGGTGATATCCTAGCTGCCCTCCCCACGTGCGCGAGCGATCGAGGTTTTCTTCGAGACGCACTTGTGGCTCCCACATCCACGTCAGTGTGTCGGTCAAGACCCAGTCGACGTAGCTCACGTCGTGTGCCATGTTGAACCTGTGATACAGCGCGACTGCCTCGAGCTTGCGATCCCCTGCGAACTCCTTTCGCAACCCCAGGCGGATATCCTGAATGTCACCCGACTGTCCAATGTCACTCGCGAGTGCGTAGAGATGTTCGACCCCGTCCATCGCACTCAAATCGGCAACGAATGCGCTCACACCAACCGACAGATCCGGCCGGATGGAGCGTCCCAAGCTCAGGTGCGCATACTTGTTGGTGGAGGACTGCCTGCTCAAGGCGTTTGGCGGCAGTAGATCGATGACGAAAGGCTGCGGCCCGAAGAACTGTCCGCCGGCTTTCAGTTGCTGCAGCGCCACCAAGGTTCCGCCAAACCATTCGCGCGATTGAAACATCGCCGCCGCAGGCAGTGTGCGGGCTGTGCCGGCGTTGTTGGAGATACTATAAAACGTTGGCGAGGCCAATACCTGCGGCTCACCGACGAGCGCACCCATCGCGGGGTTGGCGTACGGATCGAGCAGCCGGTCGTCCAGCGCGATACCGACACCGCCCATCCCGATGTACTCGGACGGGAAGATCAGAAACTGGTCACCGGCCGCAACCGGTACCGTCTTGAGAGAAATCAGTTGACCAGCGAGGGTCGCAGGAGTGCACACGAGGAACAGCAACGTCAGGCCCCGCCGCACGTACAGAGAAGAATTCATGACAAACTCCTTGATCTCTGGTTACGCACCAGACATAGTGCCTTGCTGACAGATGATGAACAGTTTGCAGGTGGCCAGGTACAAAGGGCATGAGGCCTAGCACCACCCGTCACATGGGAATACCCCTCACCGCGGGTTGGCGTCACACGCGGGGTCCCACCAGGCGCCCACAGCGGGGCGGGTTCGCCGAAGCAGAATGGAACGGACCCCTCCCTCCGCGGGATCGGGGCGCGAGACACCCCGCTGGTGACCCAGGCTCGCTTCTCAGGGTATCCTACACGTGAACGGGGAGCGCGACGGCCTCCTCGTTCGGCGGGTGCTCGGAGGCGACACCGATGCGTATGCTGGGCTCGTCGCCCGTTACCGCGACCGCTTGGGACGATACGCCGTCCGAATGCTGGGGAACGAGGCAGATGCCGAGGAGGCGCTGCAGGACACGTTTGTTCGCGGATATCGATCGCTCGCCAGGTGCACGGACCCAGACCGGTTTGGAGCCTGGATGTTTGGGATCTTGGTCAATCGCTGCCGAACCCATGGCGCGAAACGCGCCCGGCGGGAACGTCTGCTGGTCCACGACGAGGGAGCCATGTCTGGCGCGTCCGTGGCCCACAGCGAAGACCGGGACGCCTGGCGGGAGGAGATTGCGCGGGCGCTCGAGCGGTTGGCCCCCGATCAGCGGGAAGCGTTTCTGTTGAAGCACGTCGAGGAACTGAGTTACGACGAGATGCACGACCTGACCGGTGTGAGCGTTTCGGCATTGAAGATGCGGGTGCTTCGGGCGCGGGAGGAACTGCGCCGACTGCTTGCGGAGACCTACACGTGAATGAGCATGACGAGCTGATTGCCCGGGTTGCCGAGACCTTGAAGGAACCGGTCCGGATCGATCCGCGATTGGACGCTCGGGTGATGGCGGAAATCGAGGCGGGGAGGACCGCCGTACCGCCCACACGGCGCGTGCTCGACTGGTTGACCCAGGCCCGCACCATCCGCCTGAGCCCGCTGGGCGGCTTGGCGATTGCGGCCGGCGTGATCGTCCTCTTGTGGACGGGAACCCAGCTTCGAGCCCCCAGTCCGGCGGCGGAGCCGTCGTTGGCCGCTGCTGCCACGCTGACGACGACCGTCCAGTTTGTGCTCATCGCGCCGGACGCGCAGTCGGTTTCCGTGGTCGGCGACTTCAACGATTGGGACGTTTCGGCGACGATGCTACGCGAGGATCAGGCTCCTGGTGTGTGGGCCGTCACGGTTCCCCTGTCCCCGGGACGCTATCGCTATTCGTTCCTGGTGGATGGCACGACGTGGCTCACGGATCCACTCGCGGCGCAGGCGGTGGCCGACGAGTTTGGGAGGCCGAATTCCGTAGTGACGATTGGAGAGTCATGACGACACGCGCGAACATCACCCTCATCGTATTGAGCACCGTGTTCATGGCGACGCGGAGCGTCGGCATGGCGCACGCCCAAGAGGCGCGACTCGAAACCCGGTTGGCGGACCCGGCGCGCACCCAGGTGAATCGCATGTTGGACTCCGCACGGGCTGCTGACCTGCCGACCGAGCCGCTGGTGGATCGTGCGCTCGAGGGGGCGGCAAAGGGCGCGCCTCCGGAGTTGATCGTCGCCGCAGTCGGGAGGCTGTGGGACGAACTCCGCACCGCGCGGGACGCCCTCGGCACACGAGCATCGGTCGGCGAGCTCACGGCGGGCGCGAGCGCTCTGCGCGCTGGTGCAAGCGATACGGATCTTCGGGAGCTGCGCGCGCGGCGGGGTACGCAGCCACTGACGGTCGCGGCGGCCGTACTTGCCGACCTCGTCGCCGCCGGCGTGCCGAGTGACACCGCTATTGTGGCAGTGCTCAGCCTTGCGCGGGCGGTGGATGATGCGCAGTACGTGGCGTTCCGGCGCAATGTCGAGCGGGACATTGCGCTGGGTGCTTCGCCGTCCGCTGCACTTGGCGTCAGACTCGATGCGGCTCGGGCTGAGCTGGCGAGCGCCGATCACGCAGCCGATCGGCTGGGTGATCGGGCGACGAGGCCGGATCGGAAGCGGAAGCCCTAAGCGGTGCGCGCACAGTACGGCGCGTGAGCCTGCGCACAACAGTCGCGGTGGTGGTTTGTACGTCCCTCGTTGGGACGACGATGAGCGCGCAAACGACCGCCACCCTGGACCTGGGTGCGTCGGCCATCGAGTACGACGGTTTCCTCGTGTCGGGCGCCGCGCTGGCGTCGCCATCCATCCGTTACGAAGCCCGGAACATCAGCGTGGGCGCCCAAGGTGCATGGGTGCTCTTCGAGAGCGGGAATACCGTGCTCCAAGGCAGGGCCGCCGCTGCATGGCTCACACCCACAGCCGGTAGGTGGCGCGCCGAACTCTCGGGATCTTTGGGGGCAAGCAAGTACGCAGACGCTGCCGGCTTCGCCCATTTCTTGGGACGTGCCCGCGCCCATTATCGAGATGGACTTCAGGGAGCATGGTTCGGCGCCGCAACCGGACGGCAGTTCGGCGACTCGACCGTTATACCAGTGGAACTCGGGGCCGGCGTGTGGGGCGTGCGCGCACCGTTTGCGTTCTCGGGCACGCTCACGGGCTCCTGGCTCGACGAGGCAGGCTACATCGATCTCATTGGCGCCGCCCGCTGGTCACAGGGCACCCTGCAGCTCGACGGACAGGTGGGAGCCCGTACGTCCAGTGACGGATTTGGGCGCGGCGCATTCGGCGAACTCTCGGCACTCATCCGGTTCTCAGACAATTTGAGAATCGTTTTGAGCGGTGGGCGATATCCATCAGATCCCGTGCGGGGGGTCGTCGGCGCGGACTACGTCACCCTCGGTCTTCGCGTCGCTCTGACGCCCGCTCGCGAGCCGCTCGTCCCGACGCTTGCCGACGCGATGCTGCGGGCCGCCGATGCACTGGAGGAATCAGACTACGGCAGCACGGCCCGACTGGAAATCGCGTCCTCCGGAGACCTGCGCACGATTCGGGTGTACGTGTCGGACGCAAGGACGGTGGAGCTCATGGCCGATTTCACGGATTGGGAGCCGATACGGCTGCGGCGAATCGATCGCGGCGGGTGGGAAACTGAGCTCGAAATTCCACGGGGGATCCATCGTCTGAATATTCGGCTCGATGGCGGTCCCTGGCTGGTGCCGCGAGGTACGCGTCTGCAAGAAACGGAGTTCGGCGGTGCGGTGGGGGTTGTGGTGGTGCCATAGGATCACCAACCCGGAACGAGGAGAGGGAGGGACGTACGTGAATCCGGAGGCTGACGGATGAACCGGAATCGCCGCATCAAGAACGCGTTGCCTCCTGCCGCTCAACGACGTGGCGCAACTGCTGGGCAGCGCTGTCGAGCTTGGGGTCCAATCGAAGCGCTTCACGCAGCGATGCCTCGGCTTCCTGCCAGCGACCTTGTCGCACAAACAGATTGCCCAGGTGCCGGTGTAGACCTGGATGATCGGGCCTACACTCAATCCCCCGCAACGCGATCGCAATCGCCTCATTGGCTCGGCCAAGTCGATTGACTGCCTGACTCAGCTGCCCGTAGGCGTTCGCGAACAAGGGATCCAATTCGATCGCGCGCCGAAGCTGCACCTCGGCTCCAGCAAAGTCGCCGCGCCGTATGAGCGCCGCTCCGTAGAGCCAGCAGAGTTCAGCATCCGTTGGCGCGAGCAAAAGGGCCTCGTTAGCAATCGTCCGCACCTCGTCGTACTCCTCACGGCGGAGGCACTGCCTCACCACCGTCTTGGCTATCCGGACAGCCTGTGACACCTGGAGGCCTGTGTGCCAAGCAAGCAGCTCGAGAGCATCCGCGATGCCATCTCGGAACCGCGCCGTCCAGCTGGTTGGCGCTTCCAGGAGCCGCCACGCCGCCGCTTGCTCCGTCTCGTCATCTAAAACCGGAATCTTCAGTGCGTTCGGCCAAGCGTCCTGGTCCGACGCCACGGCGAGCCACTCGGAAAGCGGTGGTGGCCCCCAATCCGTCCCGGTTCGCCAATTGGCGCGAAAGTGGAGCGCGGTGGCCAGCGGAACATACGCGAGGTTTGACCCGCGAGATGGTCCCACCATGTTTTTCCACAACGCCCAATCCGCCCCACGTGGAACATCCTCAGGCCAGTACCCGTACCGTTCAAAACATTCACGCCGGTGCATGACGCACGACGCGGGAATGGTATTCCGCTTCGTCAAGAAGTAGTTGAGCTGGTCTGGCTTCCTCAGATCGACTGCAAACGGAACGACGACGCCTGCTCGCGATACCCAAACCGGCCGGCTGTATGCCCACTCGACTTCATCTCGTTCGAAGGGGCGCGCAAGGAGGGCCAAATGGTCGGACGTCATGAGGTCGTCGTGGGCCATAAATCCAATCAACTCGCCCCGGGCCTCACGCAATGCTACGTTGCGATTGGCGTATCCGAAATGCGGCGCCTTCGGCAAATCAAACCAACGGATTCGCGGATCGTCGAATCCTTGCACGACGGCTGCCGTATCGTCAGTACAGCCATCGCCTACAACGAGTAGCTCGAAGTCTCGTTCGATCTGTTGGAGAACGGACGCTATCGCGTAGCCGACGACATCTGCTCGATTGTGGGTCGGTAGGAGGATGCTGAAACGCGGCGACATGAACGTGCTACCACCCTGAGACGTCCCCGAACGAGTACGGAATCAGCGGCGTATCGAGCGGCAGTCTGTATTTGTCAGGGTTGGCGTGATTGTACGGCGTCGTGGGAAAGTTCACGAGAAGTACATCTTTCGTGCCGACGTTGTGATCGGCGTGCCAGACATTGGCCGGCACATTAACGAGTCGCCGACAGTACTCGGACAACATCACCTTGCACACTTGACCCCGTGTCGGTGAATCCGGACGGACATCGTAGAGCACGAGCTCCATTTCACCCTGAAGAATCATGTAACGGTCTTCGTGCAGCTTGTGCAGATTCCACCCCTTTGCATAGCCGGGACGAACCGTGATCGCGTATGCAGACACCAGAGGGTCCGGATGCCATTCCCACCGGAGATCGAACATCTCGACGAGCGAGCCCCGCTCGTCGGCATGCGTGATCAGCTCGCGGGTGGTCATCCCATGAATGCGCGTCCCGGTGTGCGCGCCCGCCGGCGTTACTGTCTGCTCGTCGCGAACCGCTTGGGAGAGCGTATGCTGGAGGAGATCGCCATCTGTTCCCGAGGTGCGCAAACTCGGAGACCTGCTGATCATTCAATACTCCTCCGGAGACGGTACCCTAAAACCCGCTGCGTCGTTACCGGGTCAAAGAATGCGGGCGCGAACGAACGCTCCATCGCAATGGACAAATAGAATCCAGCGCGCTTCCAGGCCGTGATGGTGCTCACTCACGGAGGGGAAAGGGAGCGGAGAGTGGAGATTCATTCCCCGGAGCGTGCGGCGGCGAGCGGGGCCTTGGGCTGGGAGCCCCACGAAGACACACAGACCTGCAGGCCACGAGGGAGATGCCAGGCCGCGACGAGAAGAGGCGGCGGCGATCCGGATGCCTACATGGTCCGCTTCGGGTACCCGGGATGTTCCATCACCTCGTCGATCTGAAGCAGATGCCGCTCCGCATGCGCCGCCATGAACGCGATCCACCGCATGCCATCGACCAGCCCCAACGCCGGGTGTTGCATGACGTGCCCGTGCAGATCGGCGTCCGTGGTCTTCACCCACTCCAGGTTGGCTTTTCGCTCGGCCTTCCACTCGGCCAGAAACGCGTCCTGTGTCGGCCATCGACCGGTGGGCTGGGCCGGTTCCGGCGCCTGAAACCGCTGCGACCGGTCGCGCATGAGCGTCATGATCTCTTCAGAGGGAATTTCCTTCACGTCGCTCGCATCGCCCCGCGGCGCCTGGAGCAAGGGGCCTTTGATGAGCTGCATGAAGAGCTGCTCGGAGACCAGGATATGTTCCGCCACTTCTCCCACCGACCAGCGGTCGGCGGCGGGTTTGAACGTCCATTGATCAGCGGAGAGCGTTTCGGTCAACCAGGCCACGCGCTCATAGGACCTGGCGAGAGAGCCGTGGAGTTCCGCGCGCTCGCCATCGGTCAACGTCTGCGCGGCTGCCGTAGCTGGCAGCATTAGGGCCCCGCCGAGCGTCATCAGGGTTCGTCGCATGGTGAGAGACTCCAAGTGAGGGTGTCGGAGCTGGCTAACAATACATCGGGAAGGGCAAAAGGGTTCCCCGCTCCACAGTCGCGGCCCGCCGCACGTGCATCCGGATCCGGTCGCCCCACGCGGAGGCTTGCCTCACCAAACGAGTCGCACGGCCATGATCAGCAGCGCCACTCCGACCACAATGCGTATCGGTCGCTCACCACCCCTCACGGAAACGTGCGTCGCAACCGTTGCACCGGTCGCGTTGCCCGCCGCGAGCGCGAGCGCGGTGGGCCATGCGACGTTGCCGGTCGCGATGAACACGGCCAATGCCGGGACACTGAAGACCAACACGATCAGTACTTTGTGCATGTTGGTGCGGATGAGGTCGATGTGGAGCAGGTGGTGCATGGTCAGCATCAACAAAAACCCCACACCGGCCTGAATGAATCCGCCGTAGAACCCGATGGCGAAAAAGGCGGTCAGCGCCGCGAGCTGGGCGCCCCGCGAGATCTTCCCCTGAGCCTCTTTGCTTCTGCCCGAGGTCAACAGTCCGAAGACCGCAAGCACCAGGACGGCGGCGAGGATCGCCCGGAACAGATCTTCGTCGACCCGCACTGCTGCGAAGGCACCCACGACAGCGCCGGGAATGGTTGCAATCGCATACCGGATGCCCGTCCGTGCGTCGCGGTAGCCAAGCCGCCGGAAGCTGCTCACGGCCGCAACGTTCTGTGCGAGAATAGCGAATCGGTTGGTGCCGTTGGCGACCGCCACCGGGAGACCCAGGAAGATGAGAATGGGGAGCGTGAGGAGGGACCCCCCGAACGCCATCACGTTCAGGAACCCCGCGAGCAGGCCGGCACCAAAGACCAGGAGATGAAACAGCACGGAGAGAAGGTAAACGGAAATCGCCAATCGCCCATCGCCAATCGCCAATCGGACACCCGTACCGCCCTCGCCATCCCGCAGCTAGGTTATTCCACCCATGACTGCAATCCATACCGATCCGACTCCGGCGGACCGCTCGGGCCTCGTTCGCGAAATGGGGTTGCTGGGCCTCGTGGCGACCGGCATCTGCTCGATGATCGGCGCCGGCATCAACGTGATCCCGTTCGCCATCCAACGAAACGTGCCCGGCATTGGGCCGCACGTGCTCACCGCGTTCCTTTTTGCTGCCATACCCGCGATCCTCGCCGGCCTGGCCTACGCGATCCTCGCCTCCGCCATGCCGAGGGCCGGTGGGAGCTACGTGTTCGCGAGTCGGGCCCTCAGTCCATACTTGGGATTCGTTGCGAGTTTCTCCCAATGGTTTGGGCTCTCCATCGCAATTGGAGTCGTTTCATACGTGGTCATCCCGTTTTTGAGGGATATCGCGGAAGCCGTAGGCTGGACGGCAATTGCGGCGAGTCTGGAAACCGGCTCGGTGCGCGTTTCCCTTGCGCTCGTGTTCCTCTGGGTGTTCGTCGGGGTGAACCTGCGGGGGGTCAAGCTCTATGAACGCACCTTGATCCCGCTCATGTTTCTGATGTTTGCCCTGTCTGCGGTCGTGATCGTGGCGGGATTCACGTTCGATCATGCGGACTTTCAAGCGGCCCTTGTCGAGCGCGCAAACGAGGTGCTCCCTGATTCTGAGATCGCACCGCTTCGACTAGGAGTGTTCCTCCCGGCTGCGGCCATCCTGTTTGCGGGTTTCATCGGATTCGACTCCATCGCGCAGGCGGGCGGTGAGGCCAAGAACCCCGGCCGGTCTCTACCCCTTGCCATTGGCATCGCGGTGCTGGGCGTGGGAACCTTCTACGTGTTGTTCACTGCGGCCGTCTATCATGCCGTTCCGTGGGAATACGTAGCTGCGGAAGCCGCGACACGCGATGTCACCGCCCCTGGGTTGCTTGGCTATCTGTTGTCACCAGGTTGGACCGTGTTGATCGTTGCCGGCGCCGCCGTGGCGCTGATCAACGACCTTCCGGCAATGTTGCTCTCCGTTTCACGATTGATGTTTGCCTGGGCCGAAGACGGCATATTCCCTGGCCAGGTTGCACGCGTACATCCGCGGTGGCACACCCCGTACGTTGCGATCCTCGTGAGCGGGTGCGTGGCCTCAGTAGGAATCCTCGGCAGTCATCTCGCTGGCGATTTCTTCCTGGGCGTCGACATCCTCGTCACGTCAATCCTCGTCAATTTCCTGCTCATGTGCCTGTCGGTGCTCTCGTTACCACGACGCAATCCGAGGATTGCACAGGACGTTACCGTGCTGCCCAACCGGAGCGTCCAGGTGCCGCTCGCCCTCATCGGTGCCGTTACCATCGGTGGGTTCCTGATCGTTCACGTCCTGAAGGATGTCTCGTCGACCGCGCCCTGGTACCTCCGGTCTACCCCCGTCTGGGTTATCGTTATGTTGCTCGCGAGCGTGATCTACCTGCGTGAAACACGCAAGCTCAAGACACGTGCCGATATTCGGGCCATCTTCGCGGAGTTGCCGCCCGAATGAGTGGCCGGGGCGGTGGCGTATTGGCGTCCGCCACTGCGACCTCGCCGGGCGCGTACGGCTTCCGGCTCCCGGCTCCCGAGAGTATTTCAGGACCCACGCCGACATCCGAAGGATGAACACAGCCATCGAGCGCGTCGAATTGGCTCCAGGCTTCGAGATTTCCCGAGTCGTCACCGGGCTTTGGCAGGTTGCCGACATGGAGCGGGACGGCCGCGTGATCGACGTCGAACGTGCGGCACAAGCGATGCGGCTGTATGTCGACGCTGGGTGCACGACGTTCGACATGGCCGACCACTACGGCTCGGCGGAGCTGATCGCGGGACGGTTTGCCTCGTGCCTGGATGCACGGACACGCGTCCAGCTGCTCACCAAGTGGGTCCCGCCTCCCGGCGCTCTCACGCGGGACGACGTTCGGCAAGCGGTGTCCCGCTCGCTGGACCGGCTCGGGGCAAGCAGCATCGATCTCATGCAGTTTCATGCGTGGAGCTACGCCGATCCGAGCTGGCTGGACGCATTGTTCTTCCTGCAGGAGCTCAAACAGGAAGGATTCATTCGTCATCTGGGAGCGACCAATATTGACACCGCGCACCTGCGCGTTGCCGTGCAAAGCGGCATCGAGCTGGTCTCGAACCAAGTCTGTTTCTCATTGATCGACCGGCGTCCGCTCCAGGGCATGAGCGCGTTCTGCTACACGAACGGGCTCAAGCTTCTGGCATACGGAACCCTCGCAGGCGGATTTCTGACGGAACGTTGGCTAGGGTCGCCGGAACCGGACTGGGAACGTCTCGAGACCTGGTCCGCCATGAAGTACGGCCGATTCATTCGCGCCGCGGGGGGTTGGGAACACCACCAAACCCTCTTGAGCGCGGTTCACAGAGTGGCAGAACGCCACGGTGTTTCAATAGCAAACGTGGCGGGTCGGTACGTGCTGGAGCAGCCAGGCGTGGGCGGCATCATTGTCGGTGCGCGCCTCGGAGAGCGTGAACATATCGATGACAACTTGCGGCTCTTCGACTTCAGCCTGGATCAGCAGGATCACTCCGAACTGGACGCCGCCGCCGACTCACTACAGAGGATCTCGGGTGACTGCGGTGACGAATACCGGCGGGAGCCGTTCTTGACCGCCTCGGGTGACCTGAGTCACCACGTAGAACGCTTTCCTCCTCCGTATGCCGCCGAATCCGGGGCAACCGGCCAGCGTCGGGTCTTTTCCGGCACCCCGTGGGAAGACCTGGCTGGTTATTGCCGCGCGGTACGCCATGGCGACCGTGTCTGGATTTCGGGAACTACAGCCACTCACGGCACGAGAGTGATCGGCGGATCAGATCCGGCGGCGCAGACGCACTTTATCATCGACAAGATCGAGGGCGCCCTCCAGTCGCTGGGCGGCCGGCTCGACGACATCGTCCGAACACGAGTCTTCGTGAAACACATGACGGACTGGAAGGCTGTCGCGCGCGCTCACGGTGAGCGGTTCAGCGGAATCTTCCCTGCCAACACGCTGGTTCAGGCGGGGCTGATTGGGGACGAGTATTTGGTGGAGATCGAAGCGGAGGCTCTGATCAGGTGATAGGTGGGTGTGTAGGTGTTAGGTCTTGGATGGTAGGTGTTAGATGTTGGGTCATTCCTTGTACGAGACCGCTTGCAATCCGCTGTCCTCCCGACGAGCTTTTTGAAGGCCATTGCGCGGTTCGTTAGCTACCACACCTCAAAAACCAGGGAGCATTGCTATGACTAAGAAGATCATTGCGGTTGCGGGGGCAACCGGGGCACAGGGCGGCGGACTGGTACGTGCCATCATGGGCGACCGGGGCGGCGGTTTCACGGCGCGCGCACTGACGCGCAACCCGGGCTCA
>JBFHWR010000072.1:0-13483 GCA_041599395.1 Gemmatimonadales bacterium
GCCCGTCGTCACCTGCTTTAGCGGCTCCGTGCTTCGAATGGTCCTCAGCGATTCGCCAATACGCTCCCTAAGCTTCGCAGACAGACGGTCGACAGCCGCAATGATCTCACCTTCGTCGGCAGCCGATTCTCGGAGCGCCACCAGTTCCTGCCCGTCGCCAGACGAAACGAGACGCGCCGCAAACACGAAGCCGCTCCCAAGCGTTCTGATCTCTCCTGCGACCACCGCTCTCACACCTTCGCGCTCGGCGAGTTCGAGTGCGGTCGCAACATCGAGAACGGTACCAGGGTCGCGCTCCATGCGCGCGAGCGCGCCGGAAATCGCTCGGTCTGGCATGAGCGACACCACGGGCGACTGCGCAAGATCGATACGGAACGCTTCGGTCACCGTGCTTCCCAATGTGGAATCGCTCGTCCCATTCTCGAACTCGGCTACGATCAGCTGTCCCCGCTCGTCGAGCACTCCAATCGCCATCAGCGTTCCGACTGATCCTATTCCCAACACCCGCATTGCTCCGTACGCCACCGTAACCAGGCCCAAACCGGCAAACGCCAACACCCCGCCCAATGTGGCGCGACGCCAAGTGAAGAGCGCCTGCAGTCCACGCTGTTGGGATTGCGCCTCTCCTTTGGAACGCGCCACTGCCCGACGCGTTTCGAGCTGGCCCGTCACCACCATGATGGGGAGTCCCGCGACAAGCAGGACGACAGCGCCCGGAATCACCCAGCCGGGCAAGCCGAGCTGCATCATCAAGAAGTAGACGACGCCAAGCACGGCGACGGATGCCAGCACGAACAGCCCCGCCACGCGAACCGGGTGACCGCGCCGCGCGGCCGCTTCCGCCAGGTGAACCGGTGGCATCATCGCCTCGGCAAATTGTGTCGCGGGGCTGAACCGGTCCGCGGGGGTCTTTGCCAACGCTCTCGCAAGGGCTCCGGCAATGGCGTCGGGAACGCCCGGCCGCAAGTTGGTAATGGGTGACGGCTCCGCCGTCATGTGCTGATGCACCAGACTCTCCGCCGTCGGACCGGTGAAGGGTGGTTGCCCACCAAGCATCTCGTACGTCACACACGCGAGACTGTACAGATCGCTCCGGCCGTCGACTTCCGTGCCTCCAGCTGCTTGCTCCGGGCTCATGTACGCCGGCGTGCCGACCGCGAGTCACGTTTGCGTGAGCGTCTCCCCTCCGGCAGCCGAGATCGCTCGCGCGATGCCGAAATCCGCAACCACGGCATGGCCTGCCTCGAGCAAGATGTTCTCGGGCTTGATGTCACGGTGCACGACGTCGCGGCTGTGCGCGTAGCTCAGCGCATCGGCCACCTCGCGCGCGACTTGGAGGGCATCATCCAACGGGAGTTGCTTCTCGCGGTCCAGGCGATCCCTCAGCGACTCGCCCTCGACGAACGGCATCACGTAGTACAGGAAGCCGTCGGCTTCGCCAGAGTCGTACAAAGGAAGAATGTGCGGATGCCGGAGGTTGGCCGTCGTCTTGATCTCGCGGAGGAATCGCTCGGCACCGAGCGCTTGCGCCAGCTCAGGCTTCAAGACTTTCACGGCGACTTGGCGCTCGTGCTTGAGATCTTGGGCGAGATAGACGGTCGCCATCCCACCCGCACCAACCTCTCGAACGATGGAGTAACGGTCTGCTAGGGCGGCTTTCAGGCGGTCGAGGGCATCCGCCATCAGTTGGCTCCTCCGGGGGGAAGCTTTAAGATGCAACGGCATGTACATTCGCGCGAGAGTCGTGTTCGAAGTCGGCGTTTATCCCATGCGTAGCAGCTCGAGACCTAGCCGAAGCTGGCCGCGTCGTGAGCTGCCTTGCGAGCATGGATACCTTCATCCAAGCCCTCGCGCTTTCGCACAGTGGTAGTTTCTTTCACGCGTAACTACCGATTGACGAAAATAAAGGATCACGGATGAGCAAGGCGCTTTCCATTGGCATTATTGGTACCGGCTGGGTCGGGTCCAGCGTCGCAATCTCCACGCTGCACAGTGGTGTCGCGAACGAGCTTCTCCTGCACGACCTGCGAAGCGACGTGGCTCACGGAGAGGCGATGGATCTCGCACATGGCTCCTCTTTTTACCCCGCAGCCGAAGTGCGAAGCTGCTCTGTGGAGCAGATGCTCGGCACCGATGCGCTGGTGATCGCCGCCGGCCGAGGCGGTGGTCCGACGGAGTCTCGCCTGGATCTGCTACGAGGAAATGCATCGATGGTACGCGGGCTTGCTACGGCGCTTCGCGGGTACCCAGGCATTGTAGTCGTCGTCACGAATCCGGTGGACGTGCTGACGTATCTCTTTCAACGGTCGTCCGATCTGCCTCCAGAGCGCGTCGTAGGAACAGGAACTATGCTGGACACCGCACGCCTGCGGCAGATCCTGGGACGAGAACTAGGGTTGCAGGCGCGATCCATTCACGCACAAGTCGTCGGCGAGCACGGAGACTCGGAAGTCGTACTCTGGTCGAGTGCCCAGATCGGTGGTGTCCCGCTTCGCCGCTGGCCCAGTTGGGATCCGGAACGGGAAACTGTGCTCGCCGACCAAGTTCGTGCCGCAGCTTATGAGATCATCCGACGGAAGGGTGCAACCAATCATGCCATCGGCCTGGTCACCGCAGCACTCTTGAGATGGATGCTGCGCGGGGAGCGCCGAGTGCTCACCGTATCACGCGTTCAGGAGGGGGCTCTTGGTTTGCGCAACATCGCGTTGTCGCTTCCCACCGTGGTCGGCACCGATGGTGCCACACAGGTACTCGAGCCCGACCTCGAGTCACCTGAGCGCGAACGCCTGGCGCATTCCGCCGCGGTTCTACGCACCGCCATCGACTCGGTGACGACATAGGTCCACGGTACTGCGGTTACCCCCATCTATCACCACTCACCACTCACCCCCCTAAATCCTAACTCCTAGCTCCTAGCTCCTAGTTCGGCGAATGCACCCCACTGCCGCGAAAGTGTCGGTTGCGCCCAATGTGCGGACCGGACGTCCCGAGTCCGCGGTCGTTACTCATGGCGGCAATGTACTGGCGAATCGAACCGGGAAACGGCGTGGTGCGGGCGTTGCGGCCGAATGGGTCACTGTACCAGAACTCCGGCCCATCGGCGTTGTTGACATCGTTGCTGTTGACATCAACGAAGCGGTCGGCGCCCGCAAACGCCGACTGCGGGTCGTCAAACGCAATGTCCAGGATCGTACCCTCCGCGGTGGATTCGGCGCAGAGACCTCCGCTGATTCGCTCCCCATTTGCCCGCTCTTCATAGCAGGCATCGATGGGGCGTCCCGTGATATCGGAAAGCGCGGGATCGTAAAACCGGCTCGGGTCCAGCACCTGGTAGTACGGGTTGATCCGTACCAACCGTTTGCCATCCTCGGTGCGGATCGACTGCGACACCTCCCAGCTCTCGCGGATCAAGCCGAAATTCGAGCGATCACCGTCAGATTCGAAGAGGCGCTCGATGCAGCTCTGCTCGGGGATGACACGTTTGCCACCTCCAGCAGGAGAATTCGCGGGGACCGGCGCCCCGACCACGATGTGCTTGTCTCTGTCACATGAACTCACGAACTCACCCGGTTTCCCGATCGGGGTCATCACGGTAATGCTAAACGCCGTGCCATCACTGCATCGAATGTGGTACGCCAGTTCGTGCAGGTTATTGGTAAACGCGTCCTTCGAGTGCGTTCCCTGGTGGAGCTTTGTCAGCAGGTCGCACTCGATCCGGAACAGCGCAGAGGCCACGGCACCGCCCGTATTCATCTCGAAATTGTTCTGCCACTCGACTTTGTGGCCGTAGTGATCCTCATTACGGATCCCGTTAGGATCGTAGATGGCCAGCTGCTCATTGGCGAACCCGAAGGGAATGGGTCCGACGTCGTCGAACAGATCGGAGCCGCGCGGATCGCGCCCGTGTTCGTGCCCAAAGGTGCATCCGGTCTCGGGATCGACCGGCGGATGCCACGTGGGGTATCGCTTCCCGTCTAGTGCGACGACCGAATACTCGTTGTGTATTTCGGGAGTACACGTGTCGTTCAGCCCGGGCCGCCAGATGTCGTATGCCGCACTGAACCCGACCTCCTCAATCGAGTTGGGTGCCAGGTACTCGCATCCCGTCACGAGCGCAGCGGCCAGGAACAGCGGCGCAAGCCGCGCACGAGCATCTCTCAACACAAACCATGTCATTTCGCCAACCTCCTTGGCTCGGTCGCCCGGGCGGGGAACTCGAGGTGCACCACTCTCCTGTCCTCTCGAGCCGGCCCGGTCAGGGAATCCCATCCGGCAACCCGTCCAAGCCTTGAGAGCCGGTCCCAACCGTGATTCCCATCACGTTGACCGGGTACGGTACCAGTGGCCAAGCTTCTTCTCTGTGACAGGGATCACACCGGTGTTGTGATGGTATAGACATCGTTCTGCCTGCCGACAGGCCAGCGATGCCCCTTCTTCTCGGAGAACCTCTCAAAAGTGTTCACACGACGTCACCTGCTGATCACCATCCTCGTTTCGTCGCTCGCGTGCAGTGACAACGCCACAGAACCACCCCCGCCTGATGACCCTGGTCCTTCAGATCAGGTCAACCTGCCACCTACCCGTGACGGGACGCTCTACGAGGACTCAGGCGACCTCGGGAACGGCGCCGGCCAATTCATCTTTACCGGCATGACCAATCAGCCTCACATACGGAGAGCCGTGCTCCACTTTGCGGTGGCCGGGGGATCGATACCTGCGGGCTCGACCATCGACCGGGTCTTGCTCACGCTCAACATGAGTCGGACCGCCGGCGGGGCGACAGTCGTAAATCTCCACAGGCTCACGACCGCATGGGGCGAGGGAGCGTCGGATGCTCCCGGCGCCGAGGGGACCGGTACTGCGGCGGCAGCCCAAGACGCCACGTGGACACACACCTTTTTCGACTCGAGTATGTGGGCTACACCCGGCGGTGACTTCGTGACTACCTCGTCTGCGAATGCCGAGGTAGCGGGGACGGGGTTCTACACGTGGGGCTCGACCACGACGATGGTGGCCGACGTGCAGAGTTGGCTCGACAATCCGAGCGAGAACTTTGGATGGATCGTCATTGGCGATGAAAGCGCGCCGCTCACCGCAAAACGGTTTGACTCCCGAGAGAACGATATCGTCGACAATCGCCCGAAACTGACGGTCTTTTACTCGCAACCGTGACAACATAGTCAACTTCTTTCGCCTGTCCGATGTCCTAGGCGGCAGGATCATCCACACGAAACAGTCCGTGCGCGTGGGCGGACGTAACTCCTAGCGACACGCCGTTCCCTCCCTAGAACTTCTGACGCCCAGTCGGTACACTGGGGCACCAGCGCTACGACCGCAGCTCGAGCGCGAGAACCGGGCTAGTTGCTGATGGGCACGCCCTACCACACGGGGCGATGAGAACACGGTTCCCAACCCTTTGTGGAGTAAGGAACTTTCGGTAGCACATGGCAGCTTTCACTTTGTCGGACGTGTGCCGGAACTTCGACGGAATCGAGATCCTCGATCATCTGAGCCTCGAAATCCCGGAGCGGCAGTTCACCGCGGTCATCGGGCCTTCTGGTTCGGGGAAGACCTCGCTCCTGCGGTTGCTCAACCGGCTCGATGAACCTACCGGCGGAACGATCCACTACCTCGGCCAGCCGGTTGCCGGCTTTCCCGTACGCCAGCTTCGCGCCCGCGTGGGCTTCGTGTTCCAAACCCCCGTTATGTTCTCCGGCACCGTGCGCGACAATCTCACCGTTGCATCGGGCATCGCGGGTATTCAGGAAGGGAACGGTGACCAACGCATGAGGGAGAGTCTTCGGCTGGCAGAGGTCAGTCCCGATCTGTTGGACCGGGACGCTGCGCGCCTCTCGGTGGGGCAGAAACAGCGGGTGTGCATCGCGCGAACCTTGATGACGGGTCCGGAGACGTTGCTGTTGGACGAGCCCACCGCATCGCTCGATCCGGAGACGGCAGACAAGCTCGTCCGCACAATCGCCCAGTTGAGCGGCCTGAATGGCGTGACGATCGTCTCGGCAACCCATCGGCTGGCGGAGGCAAAGCGCATGAGCAGCTATGTGGTCATGTTAGACGGTGGAAGCCTGGTCGAGGCGGGACCCACGGCGGAGATCTTCGAGCGATCGGAACATCCTCGGATCCGCTCGTTCCTCGAGAGCGTAACGTGACGATTGCGCCACTCATTCAGGCGGGCGTGCTGGATTCTCCCATCCTCGAACTGGGCTGGCTCGACATTGCCTTGGCCGCAGGCCTCATCCTCATGGCAGCCGGTCTCTCGCGTTGGCAGGGTGTCGGTCTCACGAAGGCGGTCATGATCGGCGCCGTCCGTGCCGTCTTGCAGCTCGTCCTGGTCGGGTACGTTCTCATCTACATCTTTCAGCTCGACAAGTGGTATCTGGTGCTGGCGGCCTTGCTCGTGATGCTGGGGATGGCCACGCGGGAGGCGGTAGCGAGACAGGTAAAGCGGAGCGCCGTCCTCACCGGCATCGTCGGGGGCGCGATGCTCGTCGGGTCCGTCCTCACGCTGATCTACGTCAGCGCCGTCGTGCGAATGGAGCCGTGGTACAATCCGCGGTATCTCATTCCCCTGTTCGGCATGATCGCCGGGAACGCCATGAACGCGGCAGCACTGGCCGCCGAGCGACTCGTCAGCGAGATCGACGCGAGGCGCGGGGAGATAGAGGCGTACCTTGCGTTGGGAGCCACGCCTGCATTCGCGACACGCGAGGCAGTTCGTCGAGCCATTCGCGCCTCGATGATCCCCATGGTGAACAGCTTGACGGTGGTTGGCGTCGTCGCACTCCCCGGCATGATGACGGGGCAGATTCTCGCCGGCGTGTCGCCGCTCACCGCAGTGCGCTATCAGATCCTGGTGATGTTCATGCTGATGGCGGCGGTTGCAGTGACGGGAACGCTCGTCACGCTGCAGTTCCGCAAGACGTTCTTTACGCCCGCGGATCAGCTACAGTAAGGCAGCCGAGTAGTGGCTTGTCGTAATCGCTGTCTCGATCATCGGGCTCAGAGCTTCACGCCTACCGGCAGGAGGGCACTTACACCGTTTCGTTCCGCTGCAAGCGCTCAAAGACCGCGGTTGTCTCCGACTGCGGTTCGGTCTCGAGCTCGTCTTTCAGCAGAGTGACCAATCTCTGATACAGACGAAGCGCCCGCGTCCGCTCCCCCATCTTGGTCCAAGAGATCATGAGCATACGATACGCCGGCTCGTGCAACGTCTCCCATCGTAAGACGCGCTCGCTGGCATCCGCGGCCTCGGCCAGCCGGCCGGCATCGAAGTGCAGTTCGGCCAGCGCCATGCCCCCATCGACGGAGAGCCGCCGCAACCGGTCGCGATACTGTAGGTGCCAGTCGCCCACAGGCTCCGATTCGAGAAAATCCCCACGGTACAACGCGAGGGCCGTTTTCAGCCGTGCCGCGGTCTCGGGCGCGCGCCGATCTTGAAGCGCTGTCGTGATGTCGTGCTCGAATCGCACGGCATCGAACGCGACCGACCGGTCCGGGTTGATGCGGTACCGATCACGATCGAGCACGATCCATTCGGCGTCACCTACTACCTTGCGAAGCCGGTGCAGCGCCACGTGAAAGCTGTTGCGGACCTGAGCCGTCGAGGCGTTGGGCCAAAACGCCAGCGCGATCTGATCGCGCGTTCTGCCTCGCGGATGGCACAACAGATACAGCAGCAACTCTCGTGGTTTGGCATACTGCCATGCTGCAGCATCAAGCGATTCCCCAGCCCGATAGATCTCGAGGGGACCCAACGCGCGTACTTCGAGATCCGGCTCCGGCTCCCGCGAGGCGGCCGAAGCGAAAACAGCCGCAGCCATCGCGGCTTCCGCGTTGCCGTCCGGAAGTGTCGCCCGCGCCAGGCTCAGCGCCTCCATAAGCCCAAGAGCGCGGCCAGCGGAGTGTGCTTCACCAAACGCCGCCTCGCCCAGGGCCGTCGTTACCGACTCACGCAACGCTTTTTCTTGCGCCTGCTCGTGCGGCAACAAATGACTTCCGAGAGCCTGCCGTACAGCCTCACCGGCACCAAGCAGGCGCCCTGCCGCCTGATACTCGCGCCGCGCGGCTGCAATTGAGCCACTCAACAACAAGGCACCGCCGGCGTGGAGGGGATCGGAGAGCTGTTGCGCGACCACGACCAACTCGGCGGCGTGCGACGCTGCGCGGTCAGTTTCCCCCCGCTCGAGTGCGATGCGGCCGCGCCATTTCGCAGCTTCCGCAACCCCCCAGGATAACCCGGCCTCCCGAGCGATTCCGTGCGCTTCCGCCAGATAACGCTCCGCCGCGTCAAGATCTCCACGGCCCATGTGCACGATGCCCGCCCCCGAGACCAGGACGTGCGCCAACACCCACGGCTCCCCGAGTTCGCGCGCCAACCGGATTGCCTCGTCCAGCTTCGCGAGCGCCGCGTCACTCTCCTGCCGCTGCGCGAGCACATGCGTGTATGTCCCAAGCATGAGAAGGTATTCCGGCACCGCGCGATCTAGCGATTGCCAAACGGCATCCGCCTCTCGCAGCAGGGTCATCGCTTTGTCTGTGTTGCCAAACATGTACGCAAAGGCAGCGGCGCCGTGCAGTACACGCGCCCTATCCATGGTTGCTTCGTTGACGTCCGCGCGCGCCACCATCGTGTCCGTCCACTTTACGCCCTCGGACCAATGGGATGTCTGGCCCCAGAACCACCACAAGCGGCCCACTAGCGCAATCGCAACCGCGGCGCTGTTTTGGTTTGCCCAGTCGAGCGCGGCACGGCAGTTGTCATGTTCCACGAGCAACCGGTCGGCCCACTCGCGGGCGCTCGCACGTATCAGGTACGGAAGCGCCGTGTCGGCGAGCCTCGAGAAAAACTCGGCGTGCCGGCGGCGATACGATTGTTCTTCCCGCGTATCTGACAGCCGCTCGATGCCGAATTGTCGAACCGGTTCCAAGAGGGTGTAGCGAACCGTGTCGCTCCGGTCATGAATTACCACCAGCGACTTGTCAACGAGATTCCCGAGGAGGTCAAGCACTTTCTCTTGCCGGATCTCGCCACCCGAGCATACATCTTCCGCCGCTTCCAACGTGAACCCTCCGACAAAAACAGCTAGCCGCTGCAGCAATCGCTGTTCCGGCGGCGTCAAGAGCTGGTAACTCCAGTCGACCGCGGCGCGAAGTGCCCGGTGCCGGGGTACCGTGGTCCGGCCACCGCCCACGAGCAACGAAAAAGCCTTATCCAGCCGCCGCGCGATCTGCGCGGGCGTGAGCAGTTTGACACGGGCCGCCGCCAGCTCGATCGCAAGAGGAAGCCCGTCCAACCGCCGGCAGACTTCGCCGACCGCAGCAGCGTTCTCGTCGGAGAACCCAAACGACGGAAGCACGTCGCGCGCGCGTTCGAGAAAGAGCTGTGCGGCTTCGGAGTCCCTCAGATCCTGGGGAGAAAGCGGCTTCTGTGGCGGCAGCGAGAGCGGCGGCACGAGCCAGGTACGCTCGCCGTTTATGGACAGCGCCTCCCGGCTTGTCGCGAGAATGGTGGGCCCCGAGCAGGCACGCAGCAACGCCTCGGCGACCTTGGCGCAACCGTCGATCAAATGCTCACAGTTGTCGAGTACGAGCAAGACCGACCGCTTATGAAGCTCGGCGATCACTCCGTCGAGCAGTGGACATGCGTCTTCTTCCTGAACGCCGAGGCTGAACGCGATCTGCTGCGGAATCAGCTCGGCGTGTGCGATGGGAGTCAGTTCTACCCACGCCACGCCGTCTGCATACGCGGGAGCCGCTCGTTGGGCCACGCGATCGGCAAGCCGCGTCTTTCCGATCCCGCCCGCGCCAGTCAGCGTGAGTAGACGAGTTTCGCCGAGCAATTTGCACACTTCGGCGATCTCGCGTTCCCGCCCAATGAACCGCGTCAGATGAGAAGGGCCGGTCTCGGTCATTCCGAATCGTGCACTACGGCCCCGTGGATGTAAACATCTCCGCAGTTCACGTCGCATCGGACGGCTCGATATCTGTGGAAACACGGGGAAAACCACTGCTCACCGGCTGTCTTCGCGAAACACTCTGATCCCGTTTGCCACTTGCGTTACGGAAAGGCAGCAGGCCGGTAGGGCGCTTGGCCCCACCGGCCTCGTTCTCGGTCCACGTTAGCCGCGCAGGCCATGCGCTATCGCACAACCCAGCGGTAGTGTTGCTGAGGCGCGGTCCCGATCTCCTGTTCCACAATCATCTCCCCGGCGCCTGCGGGGAGTCCCAGAAACAAACTCTGGGTCACAGATGACGTGAACACATACCCCCCAGTCGGGACGGCGTAGGCCCAAGACCCCCGATCGGACCACGTCTCTACCGCCACCACGCCTCGGCCGGACACGACCACCTCTATTGTGAGATCCTGTTCGTAGCTCGACTGCGCGTTGTTTATTCGAAACAGACCACCGCGCAGAAAGAGCGTGGCGTCGTGCGCAAAACCTTGTTCGTCCGCCCACGTCCGGTTGCCCACGGACGGCATGATCGGGGAGTGCACCAACCCACGGAGCTCATAGGTTTGCGTGGGGCCGTCGGCGAACTGGCGAACTTCCACCGTTGCCCAGCCGACCTTCCCCTCACTCTCGGCAAGCACCCGGGTCGCCCCCTTGCGAATGCCGGTAACCCAGCCGTCGGCGTCAACGGTCGCGACCGTCGGGTCCTCGCTCGACCAGGTAATCACTCTGCCCTCCAGAGCGCCACCTGAGGACGAGTACGTCTGGGCACGAAGCTGCACGCGCAATCCGACGAGCACCGCAGTCGACGACGGAACGACGATGACCACGGCAACCGGCTGCACGACATCGATACGGGCCTGTGCCGAACGGCCTTCACTTTCCACGATGATGAGCGCGACCCCCACGTTGCGGGCTGTTACGTTCCCCATTTGATCGACGGAGGCGGTACCGCCGGCTGTGCTCGTCCATCTAAACTGACGGCCCATGAGTACGGAGCCGTCCGCGGCGTGCGCGGTCGCCTGGAATTGCAGCTGGCTGCCCACGGATAGCGTTGCCGAGTTCGGCGTGATCGTGAGGAACTCCACGGCTGAGATGACGTCGATCTCGGCGTGGGCGGCTTTGCCCTCGCTCTCGACTCGGACCCGCACGTTGCCAGCCCGATGCGCGGTCACGGTCCCCGTTTGGTCCACCGTCGCTGTCGCCGGCCCCAGGCTGGTCCAGGTGTACTGGCGACCCGTGAGCACCGTTCCGTCGGCCGCGTGGGCCGCGGCTTGGAGCTGCACTTGGCTCCGCGCCGGAAGCGTCACCGCATCCGGGGTCACTGTGACATACGCAACAGGGCTCTGTTCGGCAGACGGCGTTATAAGGAATAGGACTTCACCGGACTGCCCGCCGTGCGGTTCAGGGTTTCGCACCGCAATCCGTACGGTCCGCTCGGTCGCGACCTCATCAGCCGAGATTGCCGCCCGAAGTTCGGTGGCGTCCAACCGCGTAGTCGGCCGAGGTGCGCCGTCCCACAGCACGACCGCACCGGGCGCGAAATCCGTACCGAACACGCTCAGGGAAAAGGCGCCGCTGCCCGCCGCGACGGACGCGGGTGACACACGAAGCAGCGCCGGCGACTGCGTCGCCCGGTCGGTAATTGCGACGGTCGCCTTCCCCGTCTGCCCCTCGGCAACGGCGCGGATTTCCGCGAAACCTTTTTCGCGCGCGAGGACCAAGCCGGTCCCGGCGACGGTGGCAACCGACGTATCGCTGCTCGACCACGTCACCGGTCGATCATTGAGCTGAGCGCCACTCGCCGCACGCGGAACGGCGCGCAACCGAATGGTATCTCCCGTGGTGAGCGCGATCGCGCTCGGCGTCACGTCGACGGCGGCAACGGCCGGCCGGTCGACGGGGCCGGTGGGCTCACCCGAGCAGGCCGCCAACGCGACGGCAAGAATCATCACTGTCCAAATGCGCTTCTGACGTACTGCCAACATGCAACACCCTCCAGGGTCTCCGACTGACCGCGTCGGCGGGAGCCGACCATCGGCTCCAGCTGCGGTCGTTAGGGGCACAAAACTGGAGGGAGGCTATTACTGGACGCTTAAATGAGGACGGTTACCACTTACCTTTCCACGTGCCACTCACCGCTCTATTCTATCGGGTCGCCTGACACCCTTTTATGGAATACTCACAATGAGACGCATCTTCCGCCTTTCGGTCACGCCTGCGTTACTCCTGACGATCGCCGGTGCAGCGCACGCCCAGGTCACGCCGCCGGAGGAGTACGTCACTCTCGCCCGCTCCCTCCTCGCGGAATTGGTCGAGATCAACACGGTGAACTCACCCCGTGGTGACAACACCGCTGCGGCGCGCGCAATGGAACGGCACTTGCTCGCTGCCGGATTCCCTGCCCAGGACGTGCACGTCCTCGTTCCCGACGACCAGCCCACGAAGGGCAACCTCGTGGCACGGTACCGGGGCCGAGAGGCGGGGAAGAAACCCATTCTGCTGCTTGCACACATCGACGTTGTCGAAGCCCTCCAAAAAGATTGGAGTCCCGATATCGCCCCGTTCCGCCTCACCGAACGGGACGGATTCTATTACGGCCGTGGCGTCACCGATGATAAGGATGAAGCAGCCATCTACGTCGCCAACCTCATACGGATGAGGCGGGAGGGGTTTGTTCCGAACAGGGATCTCATCGTTGCACTCACGGCTGACGAGGAAGGCGGCCCAGCCAACGGAGTCTCCTATTTGATTGAACACCACCGCGACCTGATAGACGCAGAGTTCGCGCTCAATGAGGGCGGTGGCGGCATGGAGAAAGACGGACGCAAGATCAGCAACAACGTTCAACTCTCCGAGAAGAAGTATCTGTCGTTTACGTTCGAGGCGACCAACCCTGGCGGCCACTCCTCTTTACCAGTGCGTAAGAATGCCATCTACGACCTGGCCAGTGCCTTATTGGCAGTTCAGAATTACGAGATGCCGGTCATGTTGAACGAGGTGACCCGAGCGTTCTTCTCCGAAACCGCTAAGATCGTCGGGGGCGAGATGGGGCAGGCGCTCGCCCGCGTTGTCCGGAACCCCAACGACGCCGAGGCGGTCGCGCTGGCCTCGAGTGAAGCGGCGTACAACGCCCGGCTCCGTACCACATGTGTGGCCACGCTCCTCGAAGGCGGACACGCACCGAACGCATTACCACAGGCGGCGCGCGCCACCGTGAACTGCCGCCTACTTCCCGCCCACGCCGACACCGACGTGCACGAGAGGCTTCAGGCCCTGGCAGACCCGTTTGATGTGGCGGTCAGCATGCAGGGCCGAGCACGGAATAGCCCGCCATCGCCGCTCAACGACGCCATCATGGGTCCCATCCAGATGATCACCGAGCAGATGTGGCCGGGAGTTCCGGTGGTGCCCGTCATGCTGACCGGTGCGACGGACGGCTACCGGCTCCGTCTCGCCGGCATTCCCACCTATGGCGTGTCGGGATTATTCGGCGACATGGACGACGTACGCGC